>CAYUNU010000012.1:0-21153 GCA_964446195.1 uncultured Porphyromonadaceae bacterium
GCAGCGCCCTGCATAACGGTGGAGGTTGTTAGGCGCATGCAAACTACTCCATCGGCTCCAATACTTTTGGCATCGGCTAGCATACGATCGATAGCCTGCTCTCTGGCTTCAGCAAAAACCTTGGTATATTCGTCAATCTCACCACCAACGATACTTCGAAATCCAGCCATAATATCTTTCCCGATATGCCTGGCTCTGATAGTATTACCTTTAACTATACCAAGGGTTTGAGAGATCTTGTGATCTGCAAATGTGTCTTGGGTTGTTACCAGGACATCTTCGATTTTAATCATTTCTTTACATTTTTATCGTAATAATCATCTTCCTTATTATTGATCCGATCTTTCACAACTTTGATAAATAGAAGACCTAGACCAGTGATAGCAATAAAACCAATAATTCCTTCAGGGAATATCATGATTAGTCCCTTTATAAGCAGGTATATCCACACTACCAGGGCAACAATCAGGAATAAATAACCGAATTTTTCCAACATGATAATGATTTTTTGGTTAGTGAAACAAGTTACAAATAATTAGCAAGAATTGATCAAAACCCAAGATATTCCTGCTAAGTTTTCTTAATTTCGGATTGTATGAAAATAGGATTTATAGCTGATATACATGAGGATTTACCCAGTCTGAAAAAGGCGCTTAAGCTTCTTGAAAAAAAGGGATGTGAAGAGCTGATCTGTATGGGGGATATCAGTGGATATTCCTATCCCTACTACCATCATCAAAAAGAACGGGATGCTTCGGCCTGCCTGGAGCTGGTAAGGAAGGAATGCAAAACAATAATACCCGGTAATCACGACCTACATGCAGCCAGGAAGGTACCCAAATCTCACTCCGGTTTTGATTATCCTGATGTCTGGTATCAGATGGATTTTAACAGCAGACAGAAATTGGCAAAAGGCAAAATATGGTTATATGAGGACACCGAACTGGAATCGAACTTAAGCAGAGCTGACAAGGATTTCCTAAGAGAACTGCCGGAATTTCTTATTACCAACATCGGGGGAAAAAAGATTCTTTTAAGTCATTATATTTATCCTGATTTTACCGGTTCGTCCACAAGAACAATTCCGGATAAAACATTTATTAACAAGCATATATCCTACATGGATGAAAACGCCTGCGAATTATCTTTTTTTGGGCACAGTCATGTTGAAGGCAACTGGATTATTCAAAAAGACATGATTCGAAGAAGCAGGGGGGTAAGTCTTGGTGAGCTCGAGGGAACGTGCTGTATAGGCCTGCCTTGCACAGTGAGAGGCAGGAACAACCCGGGTTTTTCAACATATGATTCCAACACCGGAATTATTGAGAGTTACCCGCTTTACCCCAGATTACGAAGATGGTTAACATAAGATACTATGACTGATCAAACCAACAGGAAACAAATGAGGGGCTTTTATTTCAGGCTGATTATACCTGGGATCCTGACAATATTCGCTTTTATCATCTCAATATATTTCATCTTCATTCCCACACTGGAGCGAAATATGGTGATGCAAAAGAAGCAGATGATTAAGGAACTAACACAATCTGCCTGGAGCATACTGGAGAGTTTTGAAGAGAGGGTAACATCAGGATATTTAAATAAAGAAGAGGCTCAAAAAGAAGCTATTGAATTGATTAAAATGCTCAGGTATGGTGAGGAAAGCAAGGATTATTTCTGGGTTACCGATCTCACTCCCAGAATGATAGCTCACCCTTACCGTCCCGATTTAAATGGCAGCGAATTAAATGATTACACCGATCCTAACGGTAAGAAACTATTTGTAGAGAGTGCAGCATTAGTAAAAAGTGAGGGTGAAGGCTTTGTTGATTATTACTGGCAATGGAAGGATGATGCAAGTAGGATTGTTCCAAAAGTTTCGTTTGTAAAAGGTTTTGCTCCCTGGGGTTGGGTTATTGGGACGGGGATATATATGAATGATGTTGATCAGGAAATATCACGACTGGAAAGAAGCCTTATTCTTGTTTCACTTATCATTATTGTATTTGTTACTCTTTCTTTAGTGTACATACTCAGGACAGGATTACTACTGGAAGGGAAAAGACAAAAGGCTGTGTCTGACCTTGAGGAATCGAGGGAAAGGTACCGCAGTTTGGTTGAAGCCAGTAACGAGGGGACTCTTCTATCGCTAGATGGGGAAATATCTTATGTAAACCCATTCTTTCTGGAGATGTTTGGGTTTGAGCAGGGAGAGATTCTTGGACATAATCCGGAGGTAATTTTTAATCCTGGAGAAAAGGAAACAATAGAAGCATTTAGGGATTTCATGTCGCAGGACAGCGGGTTTATTAAACTGGAAACGAAGCTGAACTCTGAAAAGGCGAGCGCAAAACAGGTTTTGCTAACTGTTTCACGAATTCTTATTGGCGACAAGAAGGCCAGTATCCTTGTAGCAAAAGAGCTATCGACCAATCAAAAGATGGTTCAGCAGATTGGTGAGCTCGGCGAAGAATTACAAACATCCTTGTTATTCATGAACCAGCCTGTTAAGTTCATAGCGCGAAATCCGCAGTCGTGCTTGATGGATGCATCAATAAGATCATGTGCAGAAGCCATGTCGAGAAAAAAACAGAATGGCATATTGATAAAAGGTCCACACGGAGAATTTTTAGGTTTAGTAACTGATCGTGACTTAAGGCACCGGGTAATTGCCAGGGGAAAAAGTTTTGACGATCCGGTGTACTCCATTATGTCGAGCCCGGTTATTTCTGTTCCGGATAATGCTCTTCTGTTTGAGGCACTTATAAGTTTACAGCAGAACAAGGTAACGCACATTGCAATAAAAGACTCCACAGGCAACCTTTCAGGCTTAATCAGTCATGAAGAATTGCTAGAGATGCAGCAGAACACAACTGCCTTCCTGATGAGGCAGATAGAGAAGGCTGAGCATCCGGATGAGCTGATTCAGTACAGCAGTAAAACCAGGGGGATAGTTAAGGTTCTTGAGCAGAGTGGAGCCAAAACCAGGAACATTACCCGGATTATTACCTCTGTGACTGATGCACTAACGAAGAAGTTTATTCAGATGGCTGTTCAGGAAGCTGGTTCTCCTCCTGCTCCTTATGTTTTTATAGCGATGGGAAGTGAAGGACGAGGAGAGCAGACACTGGCGACGGATCAGGATAACGGGATTATTTATCAGGATGTTACAGAAGAGAAGAAGGAGGATACACAGACTTACTTCCTTGCTTTGGGTCAAAGAGTAAATGACTGGTTGAATCAGGCCGGATACAATTACTGTATGGGTGGTGTTATGGCAGGAAATGCAGAGTGGTGTATGCCCCTATCAAAGTGGAAAGCTAGAGTAAAGGACTGGATTATTAATGCAGAGCCAAAAGCAGTACTGGAAGCAAGCATCTTTTTTGATTTTCGTTCGATTTCGGTAGATTGTTCTATGTGTGATGAGTTGCAGTCCTTCGTTGACGAAACATCAAAGAATAAGAAACCATTTTTCTATCAGATGGCTGATCAGACGCTGAAATTTAAGAGCAGTTCTGATTTGACTTCTCATTTTACGGTTAAGAAATCCACTGGTCAGAAGGTGTTTGATATTAAACGAGTGCTATTCCCGATAAGCTCCTTTAGTCGCTTGTATGCTATTCATAACCAGATCAAAACACGCAGTACATTTGGGCGCTTGCAAAGTTTGAATCAATCGGGTCAGCTTTCTGACGATTTGTACACTCGTTTGAGTGAGGGCTATGATTTCCTGATGATGCTCCGATATAAAGAACAGCTCCAGGCGATAGAAAAAAATCAGGAGATAAATAATGAGGTACCTGTGGAGATGTTGAGCGACATGCAGATTATATATCTAAAGAAGGTTCTTGGGACTGTTTCTGAGATCCAGACTATGATAAGATTGGATTTCAATATCTCTTAGGTAAAATATTAAGGCATATGAATAGAACAGTAAAAATATTTTTGTTTGGGGCACTAGCGATGCTCACTGCTTGTCAGCCACGATCGGAGAGGCCTAATATTATCCTGATGATGGCAGATGATCTTGGTTGGGGAGATACAGGTTTCAATGGTAACATGGAGATTGTAACTCCGAATATGGATAAGCTGGCGGATATGGGGATGACTTTTTCCCGTTTCTATTCTGCTTCTGCTGTGTGCTCCCCTACCCGAGCCAGCTGCCTGACAGGCAGGAACCCTGTTCGAATAGGAGTTCCCAATGCAAATACCGGCCATTTGCAAAAAAGCGAAACCAGTTTAGCAGAAATACTCAAAGAGGCGGGGTACAATACCGGTCATTTCGGGAAATGGCACCTGGGGACATTCACTACAACCATGAGTGATGCGAACAGAGGCAAACCCGGTAATAGCAGTCATGTTAGTATCCCCACAGATCATGGTTTTGATGAATTTTTCTCAACAGAATCGAAGGTACCCACCTGGGACCCGATGATAAAACCAAGAACCTTCAACACCGATGCAGGAGAATCTCTGCGTTATGGATGGACTGCACCTGTTGGTGAGGCGGACAGTGTATTTTACAACACTCGTTACTGGACTGACTTAGACAAGCCTGATTTTAATAATGTAAAAGGCAATGACTCCAGAGTGATCATGGATAGGGCGATAGAATTTATTGAACGGTCGGATGCAGAAGCAAAGCCCTTCTTCTCGGTTATTTGGTTTCATGCCCCTCACCTGCCAGTGGTTGTTCCCGAGGAATATAAATCAAGGTTCGAGGTGAATGACAATCAGGTTCAGCTATATTACGGATCAATATCAGGATTAGATGAAGAAATTGGAAGACTGTGGAAGGCTCTTGAGGAAAACAATATTGAGGACAACACCCTGATATTTTTCTGCAGCGATAACGGTCCGGAAGTGAGGACCCCCGGGTCGGCAGGACCGTTCAGGGGCAGGAAAAGAGATCTGTATGAGGGAGGCATAAGAGTCCCGGCCTTTGTTGTTTGGCCAAAAAAGATTGGTCAAGGATTAAAAACTGATTATCCTGCATTTACCAGTGATTATCTACCTACAATTATTGATATCCTTGATCTACCGGAGATAAATAATGGCAAGGCGATTGATGGTATCAGTCTTGGTCCGGTGCTGTTCGAGGGCATTGAGGAAAGGGATATCCCGATGGGTTTCCTTTATCAAAAGAGTATTTCGTGGGTGACTCATCAATACAAGTTGATCAGTGTGGATGAAGGAAAAACATACGAATTGTATGATCTTTTGAGTGATCCCTCCGAAAAAAACAATATTATTGAGAGTTCTCCGGAATTGCGGGATGAGCTGAAAGCAGGTTTGGACAAATGGCTGGAATCTGTTGAAATGGACATGAAGGAACTAGAAGATCAACATTAGAAAATCAGGATAAAAAAATAAGCATACTCAATAAGAGATGAAAAAGATGAAGATGAATAGTTTAAGGGCGATAATACTTCTATTGGCAGGGATTTTTATATCAGGATGTCTTGGGCACAGGGATCAGCCCAATGTAGTTATTATTTATTCTGATGATCAGGGGAGTATTGATTTGAATTGTTATGGTGCTGAGGATTTACATACTCCTAATCTCGATAAGCTAGCTAGCAATGGGGTAAAGTTCACTCAGTTTTATGCAGGGTCGTCTGTTTGTTCGCCATCCCGTGCAGCTCTGATGACAGGCATGAGTCCACAAGCAGCGGGTCTACCGGGGAACACATCTTCTCAACCTGGCAGGCCGGGTATGCCGTCAGACAGAGTTACTATAGCTGAGATGATGAAGGAGGCCGGTTACACTACTGCACATATAGGTAAATGGCACATGGGTTATAGTGACGACACCAGGCCTTTGGCTCAAGGCTTTGATTATTCATATGGGCATATGGGAGGTTGCATCGACAACTACTCACATTTCTTCTATTGGGAAGGGCCCAACCGTCATGATTTATGGGAAGACAGTGTTGAGATATTCAGGGAGGGGCAATATTTTCCTGATTTAATGACAGAAAAAGCCATTGAGTTTTTCGAGAATAACAGGATGGATCCTTTCTTCATGTATTTTGCTATTAACCTGCCTCATTATCCATTGCAGCCACAGGAAGAATGGAGGGAATATTATAAAGATCTTGATATGCCCCGCCGTGACTATGCTGCGTTTATTTCCACTATAGATGAGAGAGTTGGCATGCTAATAAATTCGCTCGAAAATCTTAAGCTCAGAAAGAATACGATAGTAATTTTCCAATCAGACCAGGGTCATTCCTGTGAAGTAAGAGCCTTTGGTGGTGGAGGTAATTCGGGTATTTACCGGGGAGCCAAAGCATCTCTTTTTGAGGGAGGCATAAGAGTCCCGGCGATTATCAGTTGGCCAAAAAAGCTACCTGTTAAAGCAGAGAGTGATATTGCCTGCATCAATTATGATTGGTTTCCTACTATTGCAGAATTATGTGGCATAGAAAGTATCCCTGATGCTGTTGAAGGGAAAAGTCTTCTGCCTGTAATTATGGATAAGCAGTCCACCCAGCATGATGTTTTTCATTGGAAGCTTGGGCGACAGTGGGCAGTAAGATCAGGGTCGTGGAAACTTATTGGCAACCCATCGGATCCAAGCAATAAATATCCTCTTGATGGTGTGAACGACCAGCTGTTCCTGGTTAATATAGACAAGGATCCCAGTGAGTCGAAGAATCTCATAAAGGAATATCCTGATATCGCCAATAAGCTGATCAACAAATACCTGGAGTGGGAATTTGGTTTGCCAACTGATATTCCTGTTACACTCCCACCAATTGATAATCTTGCGACAGGGGGAAACATCAGGATAAATAATCAGCCTCACAACAAATACAAATGTGAAGGAGCAAAAACCCTGATTAACAACAAGCAGGGGTCTAACATGTTTGATGATGGGCAATGGTTAGGTTTTGAGGGTGATGATCTTACAGCAATCATCAGTCTGGGTAATGCGGTAAGAGCAAAAACTGTAAGAGTAAGGTTTTATCAGGACACAGGGAGTTGGATTTTCCTACCGGAGGTGGTTGAACTCAGGGCTGGCTCTAATTATGGTTATCTCAGCAGAGTTGAAATGATCAAGACTGATCCTGCTCTTTTCAAGAAAGGATTTTTGCTCAAGGAATATGTTTTTAATCTTGATCAGGATATTAGGGTATTGGAGCTTAAGGTTGATAATTTGGGCGTTTGTCCGGATTGGCATCCCGGTAAAGGAGGTAAAACCTGGCTCTTTATAGATGAAATAATCGTGGAATAGCTCCTAATTTGGCATTTTTTAGAATATCCTTTGTAAATTAGTGGAAATACAAATCCACTGATTATGGCCGTAATTCCGCACAAACTAGACCAAATAGCAATCACCGTTCGATCTCACCGTCTTCTTGACCGTTTGCTTAACGAAAACCCCATTCTTAAAGAGATAATGCAAAACGCCAGAAATGAGACTGAAGCTCTTGTTGGGGTTAGGAATTGGGTTATGGGTGAGTTAAAGAAAAATCCTGATGCTTATCGGTATTACAAGCGGGAAGTTCAGGGTCGGGAAGCTTTTGACAAATTGGGGTGGAAAGATTATGCGGCTATCAGGATACTGGATTATATTGACAATGCAGGGAGGGAGTTTGTTGATCAAAATCTTAGGGGTGAATTGGCTATTAGTAATCCCATTCATCTGATTTGGCTTGGAACAACTTTTGGGACAGGAGGAGCTAAGCCGTCATTTTTTGAAGACATGCTATATGTTTTCAGACAATTTGCGGGCAAGCTGGAGAGGGAGATCCCTAATAGGGAGAAGGTGGAAGAGTGGATGGGCAGATGGTGCACCGGGATGGATCCAAGAATTATTAAGCTAAGGGAGGAGAATCGGGAAAGAATATTGAAGCTTATAATTTCCAAGATTGATTCGGGTGAAATCAGGGACAAGAAATTTTTCTTCGAGGAAGGAATGTCGCAGGAGCAGAAATATTTCAGATGTCTGGAGTGGTGGGATGCTAAGCTTTTCCATCTGCATTTTGCTGTTCGATCGCCCGAACTGCTAAATGAATTTTTGGGCAACTCTTTAGATCCTGATACGATGAAGATTCTGTATCAGGCAAAAGAGATGGGGATTCCTTTTTTCATAAACCCCTATTACTTGTCCTTGATCCATGTTAGGGTTCCTTATTTTGCTATTGGTGCCGACCTGGCTATCAGGTATTATGTTGTTTATTCGCAGCAGCTTATTGAAGAATATGGGCATATCGTGGCTTGGGAAAAAGAGGATCAGGTGAAGCCCGGGAAACCCAATGCGGCCGGTTGGTTGCTACCATCTACACATAATATTCACAGGCGTTATCCGGAGGTTGCTATTTTGATTCCCGACACTATGGGTAGAGCCTGTGGTGGCTTGTGTGCCTCTTGTCAGAGGATGTATGATTTCCAGAGCGGTCATTTGAATTTCAATCTTGATAAGTTAAAACCTAATGAAACTTGGGATGAGAAACTCACCAGGTTGATAAAGTATTTCGAAGATGACTCACAGTTGAGAGATATTTTGATTACAGGGGGAGATGCGCTTATGTCGTCGGACAAATCTCTGGCCAATGTTCTCGACAAGGTTTATGAAATGTCCATGCGTAAAGTGGAAGCTAATAAGTCGAGGCCTGAGGGAGAGAAATATGCTGAGATGTTAAGGGTTAGGCTTGGGACCAGGCTACCGGTATACTTACCTCAGAGAATAACTCCGGCCCTGGTTGATTTGTTGAGGGATTTTAAAGAAAAAGCCAGTGAGATTGGTATAAAGCAGTTCATCATCCAAACTCATTTCGAATCGCCGATGGAGGTCACTCCCGAATCTCACAAAGCTATCCTGATGTTAAACTCGGCCGGTTGGACAGTCACTAATCAGCTGGTCTTCACGGCAGCTGCTTCGCGCCGTGGTCATTCCTCAAAGTTAAGAGCAGTTTTGAATGATATTGGGGTACTGAATTATTACACCTTTAGCGTAAAGGGCTATATGGAAAACAACTTCAATTTTGCCACTAATGAGAGGGCTGTACAGGAGCAGATTGAAGAAAAAGTTATTGGACGGATTCCCGAGGAATATTACGAAGAGATCAGGAGATTTCCTGAGGATGCCGATAACATAGTTACTAATATCAATGAAATAAGAGCGAAGGCCAAGATTCCATTTCTTGGAACCGACCGTAATGTTCTAAATCTGCCCGGGGTGGGTAAAAGCCTTTCATTCAGAACAATTGGCATCACGCGCTATGGGCGAAGAATCTTGGAATTTGAATATGACTCCACTCGAAACCACAGTCCTATTCTCCATGACATGGATAAGGTTATAATTATTGAATCCAAATCTATCAGGGAGTATCTTCAGCAGCTTGAGGATCTTGGGGAAGAGAGTTCGGAGTATCAGAGCATATGGGGGTATTCGATGGGTGAAACCGAGCCCCGCTTACCGATATATGATTACCCGGATTATGATTTTGAGGTGACAAAGGAGTATACTAATCTTGGAATGTAACATATCAACAAAATGAAGAAACTCACCCTATCCTTTCTATCGTTAATATTAATTATTGCTTCCTGTGATCGCTTCAATGGTTCGGAAGAAATTAGTGATCCCGGCCTGTATCATGAGTATATTCAAGCCTATACAACAGGAATAATTTCGGCCAATGAGCCCATCAGGATTCAGTTTAATCAAATGCCGGAGCTTTTTGCCGTTAAAGAGGAGAGTATAGATAAGCTGATTCGGATTTCGCCATCTATTGCAGGAGTAACTCGCTGGCTGGATTCTCAAACTCTGGTTTTTTCTCCGGATAAATCGTGGGATCCAGGTGAAACATATGCTGTCACTCTTCGCTTAGATCACCTTTGGAAAGTCTCGAAAGAGCTAGAGGTTTTCAATTTTGATTTCACTATCAGGGAACTGGACTTCACGGTACTTGAGCCTGATCTTCAGATGCTTGATAACGAAGGCAAATTACTTTACCGATATGAAGGGTTGATAAAAACATCTGATGAGATGGATGTTGAAACCTTATTATCCTTTTTTGATTTGGACGCTCCAAGCGGCAAAGAAAAATTAAGAATAGAATCTTCTGGTCCTAATAGCTACAGTTACATCATCGACAGTCTGCCTGCCGAAAAAGATTCATACTCAATAAATTTAAAATGGGATGCTCGCAAGAAGGACATTAACCAGAAGGGGGAATATGAATTTGAGGTTCCCGGCACAGAGCAATTCAAGGTGCTCAATGTGAGTGTTGACCAGGGAGTGAATCAACGGATAAGGGTTTACTTCACCGGTCAGCTGGATATTTCACAAGACCTGAATGGACTTATATACCTTGCGAACCTGGATAACATCAGGATGATTAAGAAGGATAATCTGGTTGAGGTTTATTTACAGGAAAGGATCGATGGGGAATGTGAATTGATTATTGAACAGGGAGTTAGAAATTCGGAAGGAAGAAGCTTATCAACAAGTGAGAAGTTTAATTTAGCTATGGAGCCTATTAAGCCACAGGTTGAATTTCTTGGCAATGGGGTCATCATGCCCGACTCGAGGGAGCTTGTTTTACCTTTCAAGGCTGTGAGTTTGAAGGCTGTGGATATCCGGATTGAGAAAGTGTATTCGTCCAATATCACTCAATTTCTACAAAGGAATCAGCTTTCCGGAGGCTCTGATCTCAAATATGTTGGAAGGCCTGTTTTGCGTAAATCAATGCGTCTTGATGGGGATCCGACTATTGATCTGGGGCAATGGAATACCTTCTCTCTGGATCTCTCAGAGCTTATGCAAAAGGATCCTCATGCTTTGTACCGCGTTAGGATAAGTTTTAAGAAAGCCTATTCTGATTTCCGATGTGAGGGTAGTGTTGAGGATCAGCCGGAAGATTTTTTTGTTAACGAGACTTTCAGTGAGGACGAGCTGGCACCTTATGATGACGCCAGGTATTATTACGAATCCTATTACCCTCAGGATTATTCCTGGCGTGAAAGGGAAAACCCATGTGACAACTCTTATTACACAAATGAAAAGTTCCCAGCCAGAAACATTTTATCAACCAACCTTGGTCTCATTGTTAAATCTGCAGACCAGAAGCATTTCACTGTTGTTGTTTCTGATCTACTGGATCTCAAGCCGGTATCGGGAGCAAGTATTAGCTTCTTAAATTATCAAAAGCAAGAAATTGGAATTAGCACCAGCGACAATGAAGGTTTTTCGGAGATTGACCTAACTGATGTTCCATTTATGTTGATAGCAAGCTCAGGAAATCAAAAAGCTTATTTACGACTGGATGATGGTTCCTCCTTATCCATGAGCAATTTTGACATCTCCGGTCGAGAGGTACAGAAAGGCATCAAAGGGATGATCATTGGTGAGCGGGGCGTATGGCGTCCCGGCGACACTCTTTTCCTGACCTTCCTCTTAGAAGACCGCAACAAGTTGCTTCCTGACAATCAGCCTGTTGACCTTAAGATATACAATTCCAAGGGACAGCTCAGCACATCAATGGTAAAGACTACTGGAGTCAATGGTTTCTACACATTTGTCATCCCAACTTCTCCTGATGACCCCACTGGCAGCTGGACTGCCCGGGTTCAGGTTGGTGGTGCAAAATTTGAGAAGCTTCTCAAGGTCGAGACCATCAAGCCCAACAGGTTGAAGGTAGATCTCAGTTTTAATATGGAGCCACTCAAAGCAGAACAAGCAGGACAGAAAGGCAGTATAAGTTCCACCTGGATGCATGGGGCCGTTGCGCGTGGCCTGGAGTGCAGGGTTGGTGTTCGTCTTGTTCAGGATAAAAAAGGTTTCTCCGGATATCAGGGATATACCTTCTGGGATCCCGCAAAAAATTTCTGGCCAATCGAAAGGGAGGTATTTACGGGGACACTGGATCAAAAAGGCAAGGCCACATTCGATCTTAATCTCCCCTTGCACAACCAGTTACCAGGACCATTAAAGGCAGTATTTACAAGCAGAGTTTTAGAAAAGGGAGGTGATTATAGCACAGGTGTTCAATCATTTGCTTTTGCGCCCCATCCCAGGTACGTGGGCATCCAATTACCTAAGGGGCAAAATGGTGTTCGAATGTTGGAAACAGACATGGATCATACTGTTAAGATAGCTACGGTAGATGCAGAAGGGCATCCTCTTAGCGTTGACAATCTGGAAGTAAAAATTTACAAGATTTCATGGAGATGGTGGTGGAGTGCAGGTGAAGACAATCTGGCGAATTATATTGGAGGGAGTGACACCAAGCTCATCCAAAGCAAGACCATATCCACCAGCAATGGCTTGGGCAGTTTCCCATTTAGGATTGAATATCCTGATTGGGGCAGGTTCTACATCAAGGTAATAGACCCCAAAACCGGTCATAGTTGCGGGGATATTTTTTACATAGACTGGCCCTCCTCGATTAATCGTGGCGACAGGAAGAACCCATCCGGTGTTACCATGTTAAGTTTTACATCTGAAAAAGACACAGCCTTGATAGGCGAAGAAGTCGAGTTCACCTTCCCCAGTAGTGGTAAGTCGAGGGCTCTGGCCAGCATTGAAAATGGCAGTGGAGTATTAGACAAATTCTGGATCTCCTGTGATGAAGGGGAAACCAGCTTCAGCTTGAAAATCACGCCGGACATGACTCCCAACATCTTCGTTCATCTGAGTCTTATACAGCCACACGGGCAAACCAGTAATGATCTTCCCATTCGTTTATATGGAGTGCTACCGTTAACGGTTATCAATCCTGATACACGATTATATCCTGAGATAAAGCTTCCATCCAGCATAAGGCCCAATGAAACATACACCATTGAGCTTAGCGAAAAGAACAATCAAGACATGAGTTACACTATTGCGGTAGTTGATGAGGGGCTGCTTGATCTCACCAGGTTTAGGGTTCCTGATCCCTGGGAGCATTTCAATGCCAAAGAGGCGCTTGGAGTGAAGACCTGGGATTTATATGATGAGGTTCTTGGTGCTTTTGGAGGCAAAATCGGCAAAATGCTTGCCATTGGAGGTGATGAAGAAGCCCTTCTGGCCGAAGACAAAGAAGCAAACCGTTTCAAGCCTGTGGTCACATTCATGGGTCCATTTGAGCTCAAAGGAGGGAAAAAAGGCGTTCATGATATCAAGATGACCAACTACATAGGCTCGGTTAAAGCTATGGTAATAGCCGGAAACGGTGAAGCTTGGGGATCAGCTGAAGCAACAGCAACAGTTAAGCAGCCACTAATGGTTCTGGCAACTGCTCCAAGGATTCTGGGACCCGGAGAAGAGATGGAACTACCGGTAAACATTTTTGTAATGGAGGATAAAATCCGGAGTGCCAAGATTAGTTTGAGTAGCACCGGTCCCCTGGATATTGTTGGATCGTCCAAAAAGAACATCAGTTTTCCCGAGCCAGGTGAATATCCCGAGTCGTTCACCCTCAAGGCCGGATCAGGTACAGGTGTGGCAAGTATTTCTGTTGAAGTTATATCAGGAAATGAAAAAGCCAGCTATGACATTGAGTTGATGGTACGCAACCCCAATCCATATACCACACGTGTTGAGAAAGACATACTTACAGCCGGGGAGGACAAGGACTTTGAGATTCAGTTTCATGGAACACCGGGCACTAATACAGGGACTCTTGAGGTTTCCGCGTTGCCCGATTTCGAGCTTGAGAAGAATTTGAAATTCCTGATAAACTATCCATATGGGTGTATTGAACAAACCAGCTCTGCCGGCTTTGCTCAGTTAAACCTGGATCTCTTAACAAAAATGGAAGACTCCGAATTACAGACTATTCAAAAGAACATCCAGGCTACGCTTAGGAAAATATCAAGTTTTCAGCTTCCTGATGGCTCTCTTTCTTATTGGCCGGGTACTGGCAGTACATCGGAATGGGGGACCAGCTATGCGGCGCATTTCTTCCTTTTAGCCGAACAGAAAGGTTATCTTCTTCCTCCAGATTTAAAAAAGAAATGGCTCCGATATCAGTTCAACAAAGCATCTGAGACCCGTTTGCCTGAAGGAGATACTTATCCTGATATTGTGTTTCAGCAGGCCTATCGCTTATACACCCTTTCTCTGGCTGGCAAGCCCAATAGGAGTGCCATGAACCGGCTCCGTGAAAATGGGAATCTGGGTATTGAGGGCAGTTGGAGGCTCGCAGCTGCTTATGCGCTTGCCGGGCGCACAGAAGTTGCCAGAAAGCTGGTATTAGATCTTGATCCAAAGGAGACTCGGGTTTATAAAAATCCTGGCATCACCTTCGGCTCGCGATTAAGAGATCAGTCCATGATATTGGAAACACTCTGTCTACTTGAAGAAGAGGAAGATGCTTTCGAACTGGTCATCACGATGGCAGAACAATTTAAGGGAGGGTGGCATTCGACCCAAACATCTGCCTTCGCCCTGCATGCTCTGGCTCAATTTGCACGTAATAGTACTACCAATAAAGAGGTGGAGTTTGAATACAAGATTGGAAAAGAAAAGCAGACGGTAAAATCCGACAAACCCATATATCAAATAGATCTTAATCCAACAGCAGATAATATTGAGAAGATTAACATCAGTAACACCAGTGGCGGCAGCTTGTTTATAAGCCTAACAACCAGAGGTCAGGCTCTACCAGGGGATGAGGAATCCGGTCAGTCCAACCTATTTATTAGTGTTACATATTCGGACATGGGAAGTGAGTCGCTTGATGTTGGTCAAATCAAGCAGGGCACAGATTTCATTGCATCCGTAAGAGTGAGAAATCCCGGTTTGCTGGGAGCATATAATAATCTGGCGCTCAGTGAACTTTTCCCATCAGGATGGGAGATTCGGAACCTACGCCTAAATGATCAAGGCAATACCGGGAACAATGATCCCTTTGATTTCCAAGACATAAGAGATGACAGGGTGGACACATTTTTCAAGTTAGGACCTAATGAATCACGAAGCTACAGGGTACTGCTGCATGCGGCCTATCCAGGTAAATATTATTTACCTCCTGTTAGTTGTGAAGACATGTATGATGGGCGGATTTATGCACGTGATTCGGGAAGATGGATAGAGGTGACCAAAAATTGACATCTCTGGGAAAGGTGAGGATAGCTACCATTTCGAGAAAATGGAAGATCCTTCTATTCATTGGTTTGGCTCTTCTTGTTTGGTTCTGGTTTGCTCTCCCGAAGGAACTTTTCATGGAGCCCACCAGTACAGTTGTTTATGATAGGAATGGACGTTTACTGGGTGCTCATATTGCAGATGATGGTCAGTGGAGGTTTCCGGGCCTGGATACCCTGCCCGAAAAATATCAGACTTGTCTAATCCAATTTGAAGACAGGCATTATTTTCAGCATTTTGGAGTAAATCCCTTATCGCTATTCAGGGCCCTCCGACAAAACACCAAAGCCGGTAGAGTTGTTAGTGGTGGATCAACTATCACCATGCAGGTCATAAGGATATCAAGGAAGCAAAAGCCCCGGAATATTTGGCAAAAAGGTATTGAGATGATTATGGCCGTGCGCTTAGAGATTCGGCATAGTAAAGAAAGCATTCTGGCTCTCTATGCGTCGAATGCCCCATATGGAGGTAATGTTGTTGGACTGGATGCAGCTTCCTGGCGATATTTTGGTTATCCTGCAAGTGATCTATCCTGGGCTGAATCGGCCACTCTGGCTGTACTTCCAAATGCACCCGGACTAATTCACCCCGACCGGAACAGGGCGGCATTGAAAGAGAAGCGCAACCGTCTATTGCGGCATCTGTTTGAATCCGAGATTATTGACTCCATAAGTTTTGAATTGGCTTATGAGGAGCCACTACCTGCTAAGCCTCTTCCTCTTCCCGGACTTGCTCCTCATCTTATCGATCGGTACGTGAGCGATAGAGAAGGTCAGTCGATTTATACACAGATAGATGCTTCCTTACAAAAGAAAGCTATTCAGATTTTACACAAGCATCACCAGCGTCTTTCCGGCAACAAGATTCACAACGGTGCTCTAATGATCTTGGAAGTAGAATCGGGGAATATACTTGCATATGTTGGGAACACCCAGGGGGATTCACTTGAATCACATTCTAATGCCGTTGATATTATCAGGAGTAGACGTTCAAGCGGCAGTATATTAAAACCCTTTCTTTACGCCTCGATGCTTGAAGCCGGCGAGATATTACCAAGTACACTTATTCCTGATATCCCCACAACCATCCATGATTTTTCTCCCAAGAACTTCCAGAAGATATACGATGGAGCAGTACCCGCCAGCGAGGCCCTTATCCGGTCGTTAAATGTTCCAGCTGTCAGGATGCTTCAAAGCTTTGGTTTAGATCGTTTCTATGACATACTCAAAACCTTGGGCATAACAACTCTGCCCTTCCCTGCTGATCATTATGGTCTATCATTGATTCTTGGAGGAGCAGAAGTAAGTCTCTGGGATTTATGTCATGTTTATGCCGACTTAGGACGCTCCTTGATAGAGCAGAAAAAGGATGGATTTATTGGTCCGGGTTCAACATATCTATGCTTGGAAGCCATGCGTGAAGTTCGAAGGCCGGAAGCTGAGGCAGGGTGGAAGCACTTCCTATCCAGCAAGCCTATAGCTTGGAAAACAGGGACAAGTTTTGGGTACAGGGATGCCTGGGCGATAGGAATGACCAAAGAATATCTTGTGGGAGTGTGGGTGGGCAATGCCGACGGGGAAGGACGGCCAGGGCTCACCGGTGTTCAGGCAGCCGCCCCAATTCTTTTTGATCTCTTTGATCTTTTACCATCAGGGACATGGTTTCAGGAGCCCACCTCCTGGCTGGAAGAGATAAGTGTGTGCAAGCAAAGCGGCATGCGCCCCGGAAGATTCTGCACAGAAGCTGAAACTATTCAAGTCCCAAAATCAGGAATTAACACTCTCCCCTGCCCTTATCACCAGCAGATCCATCTCGATCAGGATAAAAAACATCGTGTTCATGCCGATTGTTATCCTATACAGTTTATGAAAGACACATCATGGTTTATCCTTCCACCAGGTATTGCCTGGTTTTACCAACAGCGGAATCCTATGTACACCAATCCTCCACCCTGGGCGCCTGATTGTGCACCCCAATCAGGATGGAGTCCGATGGAGATACTTAGTCCGCATTTGCCCGACCAAATAATGATTCCTAAGGAGCTGAACAAAGAGCTTGGGCGAATGCTTGTAGAAGCAACCCATATTCAAGCATCAAGGATTATTCACTGGTACCTTGATGACAGCTATATTGGAAGCACTCAGCATATTCATAAAATGAGTTTTCAACCAGAACCCGGAAAACATCGCTTGACTCTTATGGATGATGAAGGGAATACTCTGGAGAAAAACTTTGAGGTTCTGTCCAAAAACAAAACGTAAACCAAAAAAAACAAGGGAGCATGCTCCCTTGCTGGACAACAACCACGAAACAAAACAGAAAATGTTAACTTGCTTAATATTTCATTAAACACGGCATTATGGATTTTTTAGCAACACCAGGGAAGAAATTGACTCTCAAAGACTTTCCCACGAGCCCAACTGGTACCTTTAAATCAAAAAAAGAAGCGAGTAAACATCTTTCGAAGAACATTGAAACAATGAAAGAGCTACAAAGCAAGCTTTATGCGCATAATAAGTACAGCGTTCTATTGATCTTCCAGGCTATGGATACAGCAGGGAAAGATGGGGCTATTAAGCATGTGATGTCGGGTTTAAACCCACAAGGGACTCAAGTAAGGAGCTTCAAGGTTCCCTCTGATGAGGAGCTAAACCACGACTACCTGTGGAGAAGCAATAAATACCTGCCAGAGAGGGGGAATATTGGGATTTTCAATAGATCATATTATGAAGAAGTTCTGGTAGTTAAGGTTCATAATTTGCTCCAATACCAACTGATACCTAACAAGCTGATAAGCGAAGATATCTGGGAACAAAGATACCGTCAGATCAGGGAATACGAGCAGTATCTCAGTGAGAATGGGACTATTGTCATGAAATTCTTCCTCCACATCTCAAAAGAAGAGCAAAAAGATCGACTTCTCCAGCGGATAGACAGACCATCGAAGAACTGGAAATTTTCAAAAGGGGATATTAAGGAGAGGGGGTTCTGGGATCAATACCAAAAATGCTATGGGGAAGCAATATCTGCCACAAGTACTGAAGATGCTCCCTGGTATGTTATCCCATCAGACAAAAAATGGTTTGCCAGATTAAAAATTTCTGAGATTATTGTAGATAAGTTACAATCTTTGGGGCTTGCTTACCCTGTTCTTGAGCCGGAAAAATTGGCGGAGTTGGATGATTGCAGAGCCCAACTTATGGCCGAATAAACAAATAAACAAGGGAGCATGCTCCCTTGCTGGGCTGCGATAAATACGAACACAAACAAAATATGGTGAAAGCGAGGATGTTTTTGAGATCAGGGAAACGGAAACACCAAGAGCGAGTGAAGGAAAAATGAACACGAAAAGAGAACCAATCCACTTTCAAAATTTTATCGAAACAAAAATATAGCTTTCTTCCTCCGTGTTAATGTTAGGGTTAATGGAAAGTGAGTTTTCTTGATCCTTATTGACGATAGAATTAAAGGCTTTCAAATCACTACTACTGATTATGGTCGTGAACGAGTTATTGTATACTCCTAATAGGTTAATAAGAGGTCCGCAGTTGCAACTTCTAGCTGAAATTAGCTCAAAAGCCTGAACAGTCTTTAATGATTTATTAAAAATTGAAAGCTGCCTGATGTTTTTGTTAAGATAATTAATCAATATCTTATCAATACCTTCAATACAATGCACTGATGATGTGTATTTTTGATATTTGGGATGGTTAAAATCATAGCCTTTATCTATTATTGCATAGGGAACTATGGGCTGCTCAAATTTTAAATGATAGGAGGGGGTTATCTCTGATTTACTAACATGGTAAATAGTGTCTGAATATATGGGTCTGTAGCTAGTGCATCCATCCAGATAATAATTATGGAACCATGAACCATAGTAGACTGAATAGAAGGTCTCATTTGGTATTCCTGATTTTATAAGCTGAATTGTTGAGTCAATTTTCAATATGTGAGCTTTGTTTTGGAAGTCTTTGGATCTTCCGAAACCAACAATATAAGAATCTGTAAGATTACCAATTCTTGAATACCTTACATCAGATTTAAGTTCTCTTATGAAAGAAAGATTTAATGAATAAAAGAGAAATTTATTTGTTACAACATCCCAAATTAGGATTTCGTTGTTATTCGTCAATAGGAAGTCTGTTACATCCACAAATTCTCCAGGACCTTTCCCAAATCTATTTAATGCTCCTATATGTTTACCCTTAGAATCAAAGACTTGTAATATTGACTTTCCGTTAAAATAATCTAGTATGCAAATAGTATTACTATTGCGATCTACTTTTACTGGGGATTGCAAATATGATCCTGGTTTGTTTTCAAGTACAAGATAGCTTACATCGCTAATGGTTTTGTATAATTGATCCTCAGCTTGGATCAACCCGGTTAAATCTATTGTCTCAATTGAATTGTTTGCTTGTTCGCAACCAAGCAAAAGAATAAGACTTAAAAACAGAAAAAAGTATCTCATGTTCAGTTGTTAAAGGATATGAAAAGAGTATTAAAATCTCTCTTCATATCCTAATTTTTTCAAAAAAATACTAGTCAGGTATAGGTACTGCTTTAATTTCATAGTCATTGCAAACTTTTGTACCTCCCGGTTCACACCTGGAAGCACAGGTTGCATTATTGACCCAGACATCGTAAGTAGAATCAGTTTTATCATAACCGTTTTTGACCCCAGAAATTTTACATGTAATTGGTTCCGCAAAAACATAGATTGATGAACCTAAAGCTAATAATAGTGCCAATGAGATAAGAACTTTTTTGTTTTTCATAATAATAATAATTTAGTTGTTAGAAAAATCTGAATTCATATTTTCAAAAATTGCATTAATATCAGTTTTATTAACAATGGAATAGGATCTAATTGTATGTTGTTTTTCGTTATTTCGTTTGAGGAAAAGCATATGATTGATTATATTATTAAGAACTGTGTCCTTAATAATTGGGCATAGAATATTGTATTCAGAAGATGGATAAAAACTTGAGATTTTTTCCAATTGTTCTGGATTTATGTTTGGAAGTAAAATAAACAAGTTGCCAATTTTGTTTGCGCTATTTAACATAACAGAACTATTTACAAGGTCGTTAAAACAACTTGCGCAAGCAGAGTTCGATCTTACAAGCAATATTGATATGTTAGGGAAGTCTTTTGGGAATGCAAGTTTGTGTTTACCTTTGCAATATAACGTATCAGGGAAGTTGATATATTCAATATCCTGTAAAATTTCATTTCTCGTTGGATGAGCACATTTACTACAACAAGAAACCAAACACAAGGTACACACTAAGAATTGGTATTTACAGGGGGGTCTTAACATCTTTATATTCTTCTTTTGCAATTATCAAAAATAATGGTCCGTATTCATAAACCTATTCTTCAATGACAACAGATAAAAATGGTTAACTATCACCATGTTCCTATCTATTAATCTCATATTGAAATAAAGGTAACCCCAAATTTTATACTATTTTACCCCCCCATTTAGAATCATTCTAAATAAAATAAAGACACCTCAAAGCCAATAATAGCTATGATTTTGATTACGATAATCAGGTTATTGCCAATAATAAATATGTTGCCAAAGACATAATAGATGTAGTAGCTCAAAACAGTAACCAGTTCTATATCGGAGCAAATAAAAGCGCCAATCTGTTTGTAGTGATAGTCTCTGAAAAATTTGATGGGATCAATCCAACTACCCAGTAAAAGCGATTTATTTCCCGTTTTATCACCATTGCAGGAAAATGGGTGTATCAAGGCCAGCAATGATTGCTGAAATTATACACAAAGATACCCTATGAACGATTGATTTGCTGAAAAAATCTAAAGAACGATAAAACTGGAATATGTATATTTGAATTCCGAATAAACAACAACAAGGGAATAAACAAAAAAACAAAACAAAAACAAAACAAGGGAGCATGCTCCCTTGCTGGACGACACAACGACAAAACAAAAAAACAAAACAAAAACAAAACAAGGGAGCATGCTCCCTTGCTGGGCAAGCATAACAAGAACTATATAATATGAAAGCAATATTTCTGACAAAATTTGTGGAGAG
>CAYUNU010000013.1:0-21101 GCA_964446195.1 uncultured Porphyromonadaceae bacterium
ACTTTACCATCTCTTTCCAGACCGTTAATAATTTGCATTCCAATAATGGGCTTGTTATGTAGGTCGTCTTTGCATTCTTCACAATTTTTGTTTGTGGGTGTTACACCATCATCGTCCCAGGTTTGCAGAATCTTACCATAAAGCTTACCGCCCTTGATGAAAACTTCGACAACGGATTTTTGTTTATTTGTTTCATCATCAATAGTTCTCCATTTTCCGGTGACACTTTGAGAATAAACGCTAGTGCTGATTAATGCCAACACGGTTAGCACGATAAAAGTTTTAATGCTTTTTTTCATATTTGTCACTTATTAAGATTTAGTTGGATAAAGAAATTAAAAAAAACTATCTATTCAAAATAGCTCCTCTGGGTAAATATAAGAATTATAATCAATTGGGAAGGGCCTTTTGGGTATTGACTGATTATTCCCTATTTCTTCGGCATAAATAATTACTAATAATTTCATCTCTTATTGCATTCAAACAAATTCTTATGTATAAATTGGATCAAAATTTCCATTTATGATTAATAATGATGAATTCCGCAAATTAGCTCATGAGATGGCTGATTGGATGGCTGATTACCATAAGAATATTGACCGATTTCCGGTTAAAGCAAATGTTGAGCCCGGGGATATTATTCGGGAACTACCTGACCATCCGCCATTGGAGAGTGAACCAATGAATAGAATTTTGGCTGATTTTGAATCCCAAATACTTCCAGGGATGACTCATTGGCAGAGTCCAAACTATTACGCTTATTTCACTGCAAATGCCTCGTATTCAAGTCTCTTGGCTGAGATGCTCACTGCTACTATGGCTGCTCAATGCATGATATGGGATACTGCACCTGCAGCTGCTGAGCTCGAGGAGCAGATGATGAGATGGCTAATAGAGATGACCGGTTTGCCGGCGAATTGGGAAGGTGTTATACAGGATGGTGCTTCTTCGGCAACTCTAACATCTTTGCTCACTGCCAGAGAGAAGCGAACTGATTTTTTGATTAATGAGAATGGTTTCCTGGAGCAGCCTATTTTTAGGATATATTGTTCTACTGAAGCTCATTCCTCTATAGAAAAGGCAGCAAAAATTGCGGGTTTCGGTAGAAATAATGTTGTGAAGATTGCTGTTGATGAAGATCTTGCTATGATTCCATCAGAGCTAGAGCATGCTGTTTTGAGAGATATGGCTATGGGATACCAACCGCTTGCAGTAGTTGCCGCAATTGGCACAACAGGAACAACGGCTGTTGATCCAATTGATGAGATAGGTAAGGTTTGCCAGAAGCATAGTATCTGGTTTCATATTGATGCTGCTTTTTCAGGAACAGCGTTGATTCTTCCTGAATTCAGGTGGATGATAAAAGGGATTGAAAGAGCTGATAGTTTTGTTTTCAATCCACACAAGTGGATGTTCACTCATTTTGATTGCACAGCCTACTTTGTGAAAGAACCTGAATTGCTAGTCAGGACATTTGAGATACTGCCTGAGTATCTGAAGACTTTTTCGATGGGGAAGGTAAAAGATTATAGAGATTGGGGTATCCCTATGGGTAGGCGTTTTAGAGCTTTGAAGCTCTGGTTTGTGATCAGGGATTTTGGAGTTTCAGGTATTCAGGAAAAGCTACGTTATCATATTTCGATATCAAAAGATCTTGAATCCTGGATCGAAAATGATACAGACTTTAGAGTCATGTCGAAACGCTTATTTAATCTTGTCTGTTTCCGTTATGTTCCTACCGGGGCTAAAAATGATGAGGAAGTAGATAAGCTGAATGAGATGCTGGAGAAAAAGTTAAATGAATCAGGAAAAATATTTCTTACACATACCAAGGTAGGGGGTAAATATACTTTGAGAATGGTTGTAGGCCAGACTTATGTTGAAAAGAGGCATGTTGAAGCTGCCTGGGTTTTGATAAAAGATATTGCCAGCGGCTTAATTTAGAAATTGTGGATTAAGCTTTTTTAACTTTAATCATATTGCACCGTATTGCTTACAGCTTCAATATCAACTACATTTGAGATACTGTCAAAAAAATCAAATATTATGAAAACGCTAAAACTCATAAGCTTACTTCTGCTGGGTTTCACTCTTGGTTTATCTGCTCAGCAGGTAGATATGGAAAAACTCTCCGGATTGAATATTCGCAGTATTGGACCATCAGGTATGTCGGGTCGAATAACTGCTATTGATGCAGTTGCAACAAACCCTAATGTTATATATGTAGGTGCTGCATCAGGGGGAATATGGAAAACTGAAACGGGTGGATTAGAATGGACTCCTATTTTTGATGAACAAAAAACCCAATCAATAGGGAGTTTATGCATTTATCAGGAGAATCCTGATATTATTTGGGCTGGAACAGGTGAAGGAAATCCCCGGAATAGTTTAAACTCGGGTTTCGGTATTTACAGAAGTTTGGATGGAGGTAAATCCTGGGAGTTAAAAGGACTTGAGCAAACAAGGAATATACACAGGGTGATAATAAATCCTGAAAATCCTGATATTGTGTATGTTGCAGCTATTGGCTCTCCTTGGGGAGCTCATCCGGAGAGAGGCGTTTTTAAGACTATCGATGGTGGTGAAAACTGGGAAAACATTTTATTCGAAAATGAATTAACTGGTTGTGCCGACCTTGTTATGGATCCTAATAATCCAAATAAGCTCATAGCAGCAATGTGGGAACACAAAAGATGGCCATGGTTTTTTAAATCAGGAGGAGAAGGTTCTGGTATGCATATTACCTGGGATGGCGGTAAGACCTGGAGGAAAATGACTGATAAGGATGGTTTGCCAAAGGGTGAGTTGGGACGGATGGGCTTAGCTATTGCACCAAGCAATTCTAATAGAGTATATGCTATTATTGAATCCAAGGAGAATGCTTTCTATCGTTCAGATGATGGAGGCTTTAATTGGAGGAAAACCACTGATGAGAATATTGGTGATCGCCCCTTTTATTACTACGATATTTTTGTTGATCCTACTGATCCTGACAGGATTTACACTTTATATTCCAGAGTTAATAAAAGCGAGGATGGAGGGATGACATTTGATGGGTTTATGAGTGGCTCAATTCACCCTGATCATCATGCCTGGTATATAAACCCAAAGAATCCTGATTTTATGATTGATGGAAATGATGGTGGGTTGGCGATTACGCATGATCGGGGCGGAAGCTGGAGGTTTGTGAGTAATCTGCCTTTAGCTCAATATTATCATATTAATTATGACTTCGACTTTCCTTATAATGTTTATGGAGGGATGCAGGATAATGGATCGTGGTATGGGCCCTCTTCTGTTTTCTCCAGAGGGGGCATACAATACTATCATTGGCAGACAGTTATGGGAGGTGATGGCTTTGATGTTGTCCCTGATAGTTCAGATAACCGCTATGGATATGCGATGTCGCAGGGGGGAAGCTTGGGTAGATATGACCGACTAACCGGCAGTACATCATCAATAAGGCCGATTCATCCCGAAGGGCTTGATCTTCGATTCAACTGGAATGCAGCCATTGCTCATGATCCTTTTGATAAGACAACAATATATTATGGTAGCCAGTTTGTTCATAAGTCGACAGACCGTGGAGATAGCTGGGAGATAATTTCACCAGACTTAACAACCAATGATCCTGAGAAGTTAAAGCAAGATATCAGTGGCGGATTGACTTTTGATGCGACCGGGGCTGAGAATCACTGTACAATAATTGCTATTTCCCCGAGTCCTGTTAAGAAGGGTCTTATCTGGGTTGGCACTGATGATGGTAATCTTCAGTTAACACAAGATGGGGGACAAAGCTGGAACAAAGTGGCTATAAATTTAAAGGGTGTTCCAAAAGATGGCTGGATTCCTCAGATTCAAGCTTCCGATTATAATGAGGGTGAAGCCTTTGTTATTGTTAATAATTATCGTCAGAATGATTTTAAGCCCTATTTGCTTTATACGGACAATTTTGGAAAGACATGGAAAAATCTTGTGTCGGAAGATAAAGTATGTGGATTTACTCTATGCGTCATACAGGATCCAGTGGAGCCCAAATTACTTTTTGCGGGTACAGACAATGGGCTTTATTTCAGTATTGACAAAGGTGTTAACTGGACAAAATGGACTAAGGATTACCCCTCTGTACCCACCATGGATTTAAAAATTCATCCCAGAGATCATGATTTAATTATTGGAACATTTGGGCGGTCGGCTTACATTATTGATGATATCAGGGCTATGAGAGAATTGGCATCTGAAGGCCTACCCTTACTCGATAAAAAAATTAAAACCTATCCCGTACCATTGGCCTATCATATGAGTTCAAAAAGCCAGGCTGGTGTTTACGGTTCGGGCAATGGTTATTTTAGTGGCGAATCCAAGTCAACCAGTGCAGTTTTAACTTATTCTGTTGATGAACCCATTAAGGCCAGGCAGAGAGAGGGAGGTCCTGATATGGATGGACAAAATGAAGAAAACCCACGTATGGCGGAGATGAGGGCCAGGATGGGCAGTCGTTTTGGCAATATGATGGGTGGTGGAGCCCGCCGGGATGTTGAGCCTGTTGATATCAAGATTTACAATGCAGAGGGTAAGAGGATTCGTTCTCTCACTGCATATCCTTCTGCGGGAATCAATAGAACCAGTTGGAGAATGGATGAGGAGGCTGAACAAGCAGCCGGTGCACAAGGACAAAGAGCCGGTGGCAGAAGTGGTAGAGGTGGCTCTGGTCAAAGAGGAGGAACTTCTGTAATTCCGGGTTCATACAAAGCTGTTTTTTCCTATGGTGGTGAGTCTGATTCTGCTATGATAGAGGTAGGTATTGATCCGCGTCAAGATTACAAGATGAGTGATCTTATTGAGAGGCAGGAGATTACCAAGGCTTTCCAGAAAAAAGTTAATTTGCTTACTGAAGGTTCTACAGCTTTGAAAGCTGCAAAGGCATCTTTAGATATTATTAATCAGCAAATTCCAAGAGGCAGGACCGATGAGATTAAAGATTTAAGAGAAAAGACAAAGGCCGTTGAGGATACTCTCACTGCAATAATGAACGAACTGAGTCCCCCTAGAGATGAGGAGGCACAGGGGATAGTTAGAGGTAAATCGGGAGTGCAATCAGAGGTATCCTCTGCACTTAGATCTGTTTCTGGAGGATTCGGGCCTGTAACGGGCAACCAGAAAACACAACTCTCACTCGCAGAGAAGAAACTTAGGGCTAGTCTAGAAAAAATCAACAAGTTTTTTGGTGAAACATGGCCTGAGTACAAGTTGTTTATTGAAACCTCGGCACTAACTCCATTTACAGACAAAGAGTATAAACCATTGAAATGGTAAAGCTTACAAAGGTAGGGGCTTCGCGTCCCTACTTTTTTTCTTTCGGATTAAAGAACTATCTTTGGCGAATCAAAAAAAAAATCAAATGAAAAAAATACCTTTTTTACTCCCATTATTAGGAGCAGTAATTCTCTTTACAGCCTGTAATGGAACTATAAACTCCCAGACAAAACAAGGGAAAGTAAAACTCGCTACCGAAATTGATTCAGCTAGCTACGCCTTAGGTGTTAATGTAGCTAGTCAGGTTAAAGGGCAGGGTTTCGAAGAGATGAATTTTGATGCCTTTCTCAAAGCCGTACAAGATGTTTATGGTGGAGATGATCTTATGATAGGAGAGGTTGATGCTCAAGGCGTCCTTCAGGCTTTTTTCACAAAGGGTGTTGAGCGTGTTGGTGAAAAGAACTTAAAAGAAGGCATAGCTTTCCTTGAGAAGAATAAGAGCCAAGACGGTGTAATAACAACTGAAAGTGGACTTCAATACAAGATTACTAAGGATGCTAAGGGTGAAAAGCCAACAGCAGAAGACGAAGTGAAGGTTCATTATCACGGAACTTTAATCGATGGAACTGTTTTTGATAGTTCTGTTGACAGGGGAGAACCTGTTTCTTTCCCACTAAATGGTGTTATTCCAGGTTGGACTGAAGGTGTTCAATTAATGCCTGTCGGATCAAAATTCAAGTTTTTCATACCAAGCGAACTTGCTTACGGTGCTAATCCACGTGGGGGTGGACCTATTGGCCCCAACATGGTATTGATTTTTGATGTTGAGCTAATAGAAATCGTAAAGTAGAATATTATCCCCCAGGGCTGTCCATTGTTTGGGCGGCCCTTATTTTTTCTCCTATTTATTGGCATTTGATGCCATTTTATCGTTAAACATTATTATTGTACTGGTTTTCATTTCATCAAATCCTGTTTTTTTTGTAACGTTGTGGATGGTGAAATGATTCTGGTGGTCAATTTGTTTAGGAATAGAAAAGTACAAAAACCAATCTCTTATGTCATTAAAAAGAAAAACTCGTGAGCTCGTAGAGCGCAGGGAGCAGATGTTTCAAGGTGGTGGAGAAAAAGCCATCCTCAAGCAGCAGGCTTTAGGTAAGATGACTGCCCGAGAGAGAATAATAGCTCTTTTGGATGAAGATTCTTTTCAGGAATATGATCTTTTTGCCCGCCATGAAGGACGAGATTTCGACATGGATAAAAAGAATTTGCCGGGTGATGGTGTAATTACAGGGACAGGGAAAATATATGGTTCGCCAATATGTATTTTTGCCCAGGATTTCACGGTGGCTGGTGGCTCTTTAGGATCAATGCATGCTCGCAAGATAACTAAGATCATGGATCACGCCCTGAAGATGAAAGTACCATTGATTGGTATTAATGATTCGGGTGGAGCTCGTGTACAGGAAGGAGTTAACTCTCTCGCCGGATATGGCGAGATTTTTTACAGAAACACTCTGGCTTCGGGAATTATTCCTCAAATATCAGTTATTCTTGGCCCTTGTGCGGGAGGTGCAGTTTACTCTCCAGCTTTGACGGACTTTGTTTTTGTTGTAGATAAAATATCCAAGATGTTTATCACAGGACCAGAAGTTATCAAGACTGTTTTGGGTGAGGAAATATCTATGGAGGAGCTTGGAGGAGCCAGGGTGCATTGTGAGAAAACAGGTAATGCACACTTCTATGCGGAAAGCGAACTGGAATGTTTCGAACAGATTAAAACTTTGATTTCCTATATTCCATGGAATAATAAAAGGAAGGCCAGAGTTCTGCGTCCACGAAACCCAAAAAACTCCTATAAGATTGAAGGGATAGTCCCTTCTGATCCTAAGCAACCTTATGATGTTAGAAGTGTTATCAGAGCATTGGTAGATGGTAGCGACTTTTTTGAGGTACAAGAATTATTTGCCCCCAATATTGTAATCGGATATGGCCGTATGAATGGTCAGACAGTTGGCTTTATAGCAAATCAGCCCTTGGTTTTAGCTGGGGTTCTTGATGTGGATTCATCAGATAAAGCTGCGAGGTTTATACGTTTCTGCGATGCTTTCAATATTCCTATTATCACTTTAGTTGATTTACCTGGGTATCTTCCAGGGGTTGACCAGGAGCATGCCGGTGTAATTAGGCATGGAGCCAAAGTCCTTTATGCTTACAGTGAAGCAACCGTTCCTAAGATCACCTTGATTTTAAGGAAAGCTTATGGTGGAGGTTATATTGCAATGAATAGTCGCCACTTAAATGCCGACTTTGTTTTTGCATGGCCCTTAGCGGAAATTGCTGTTATGGGACCTGAGGGAGCAGCTAATATTATTTTCAGAAAAGAAATTGCTGAATCCGATGATCCTGATAAAATGAGAAGGCAAAAAATTAAGGAGTACAAGGAGAAATTTGCAAATCCTTATGTTGCTGCCTCAAGAGGTTATGTTGATGCAGTTATAGAGCCTGAAGAAACACGCCATTTTTTAATGCATGCTTTGGAAGTTTCTGAAACTAAAAGTGTTTCTTTGCCCGATCGCAAACATGGATCAATACCACTTTAATCCTTCAAACCATTAGTCATGGAAGATAATAACGAAAAGAAACTATCCATATTTCAATTTGAAGGAGCCAGATATAAGACCCAGCTGACCAAGAAATTTACTGAGAGGACAAAATGGGCACCTGATAATCCTAACATTATACTTGCGGTAATTCCTGGCACTGTAATCAAGCTGACAGTAAAAGTTGGACAGAAAGTTAATCCGGGACGATGTTTATATGTACTGGAAGCAATGAAGATGAAAAATAAGATTCTGGCCACAAAGTCTGGTATCATAAAATCGATTAGTGTAGAAGAGGGTCAACTTGTTTCGAAGAATGAATTGGTGATGGAGTTACAGGATATTGAGAAAATCAAAAAGTTAAAAAGTGCTTCAAAATCCAAAAAGGCCAAATAATTTCACTATTCTAAAATATTAATTCAGTCCATAGATGGGCTTTCTTTAGAGGGCCACTCCATTCTTGTTTGTTTTTAAAGATTCCGTAAACGGAGGAGCCACTGCCCGACATGGCAGCGAATACAGCACCTGCCTTATATAGGCTTTGTTTCAAGGCTGAAATTTCCGGGTGTAATTTAAATACTGATTTTTCGAAGGTGTTTTCTACTGTGTTTTTCCAACCAGGAATTGGCATCTTCAAGGCTTCGGATAGAGGGATTTCAGGCGTTTTTATCTCAACCATTTCATAGGCATTCTTTGTAGACACGTGTATTCCAGAATTAAAAATACTTATCCAATAGTCCTTTAGATTGATCTGGAATTCTGTCAACTCTTCTCCACGCCCAAAAGCCAACTGGCTTGTTGGGTTTAAGAAAAAAGGGCAATCGCTACCAAGAGAAAGAGCAATATCCTTTATTTTGTCAGGCTTATTAAGGGGATTGCAGAATTGGTTTAATGCTAATAAAACGGATGCTCCGTTTGATGAACCTCCTCCTAATCCGGCGCCGATTGGAATTATTTTGTGCAGGTGAATTTTAAAGAATGGGAGATTATTTGTTTCCCGCATATAACGGCATGCTTTTAAAATCAGGTTATCTGAAAGACTACCAGGTACTGGCAAGCCGGTGATACTTAATTTGTCGGCAGTGATATGTTTGTCATCACAGGGTATAATCTCAATAATGTCACGTAGCCTTAGTGGAAAGAACAGGGATGAAATATTGTGATACCCGTCATCACGCTTGCCTGTTACATATAGACCTATATTGATTTTAGCTTGTGGAAATAATAGCATTTGCTCTGTTTGGTAGTTTTCAACAATTCCGAAATTAAGCATTTTTTTTAGTAATTTTCTAAGCATCTTTGCAATCCAAATAATTTTATAATGGCGCAGAAAAAAGCACCCGATCCAGCAAAAAAGATTAACCAACTCATTCAGGAATTAGGTAAAGTTCCTCCACAGGCTATTGAATTAGAAGAGGCTGTGCTGGGAGCAATAATGCTGGAAAAAGATGCCATAATATCTGTTATTGATATTTTAAGACCGGAATCTTTTTACAAGGATTCTCACAGGATGATTTTTGAAGCTGTTCTTGAGTTATCCAGAAAGCTTGAACCAATTGACCTTTTGACTGTTTCTGAGCAGTTAAAGAAAAAGGAACAATTGGATATTGTTGGGGGTCCTTACTTCTTGACACAGCTAACAAGTAGTGTTGCCTCAGCCGCTCATATTGAGTTTCATTCAAGGATAATCAGCCAAAAGTATATCCAGCGAGAGCTGATTAGGGTTTCGACCCAGATTCAGGAAAAAGCTTTTGATAGCTCTGTTGATGTCGATGATCTTCTTGATTTCTCAGAAAGCCAGCTGTTTGAGGTTGCATTTGGAAATATCAAGAAGGAAACGCAGAAAATTGATGCGGTTATCGACCAGGCTATCAAACGTATTGAGGAGATCTCCGGTCGAGCAGAAGGTCTGAGTGGTGTTCCATCAGGATTTACTAAGCTGGATCGCATTACCTCTGGTTGGCAGCCTTCAGACTTAATAGTTATCGCAGCCCGGCCATCTATGGGTAAAACGGCTCTTGTATTATCCATGGCACGCAATATGGCAGTTGAACATAACAAGGGAGTCGCATTCTTCTCCTTGGAAATGTCAAGCATCCAGTTGGTTAACAGGATGATTGTTAGTGAGACAGGAATACCGGCCGACAAGATTCGTAACGGAAATCTTAAAAAATACGAATGGGAGCAGTTGGAGATCCAGCTAAAGAGTCTTGTTGATGCTCCAATTTTTATTGACGATACACCAGCAATATCTGTATTTGAGCTAAGGGCCAAAGCAAGAAGACTGAAAATCCAGCATGATATTCAGATTATTATTGTTGATTATTTGCAGCTAATGTCTGGACCACCGGAAACTCAAGGTAACAGGGAGCAGGAGGTGAGTTCTATATCAAGATCCCTTAAGGCCATTGCCAAGGAACTGGATGTGCCAATAATTTCTTTGTCGCAGTTGAACAGATCTGTCGAGCTACGCTCAGGAGATAAAAGGCCTCAACTATCTGACCTTAGAGAATCAGGAGCAATTGAGCAGGATGCCGACCTTGTTGTTTTTATTCATCGCCCCGAAAGATTTGGCTTACTTCAGGATGCGGAGGGTAACTCTACTAAGGGATTGGCAGAAATTATTATCGCCAAACACAGGAATGGACCGATTGGAGATGTTACGCTCAAGTTCAGATCTGAGCAAGCTAAATTTACTGATATGGATGAAGATTTTATTGGAGATTTTGATGGGGAGGACAGCGTAAGAATGGAATCAAAGATGAATCAGGATGAAGACAATCTTCCTGTTGGAACGGGATTTGATTCAAGAGAAAGACTTGATGATGTATTTTAGGAAAAGGATATTTAAAAGAAAGATAATCATGCGGAGGGTTATTTCTTTGCTAATTCTAGCGAGTCTCACCCTCTCTTTACATGCAGCTTATTTGCTGCTACCGATGGATGAGAATCAGAAAAATCATTTAAAATCTTATGGAGTAGCTTACTGGTCGATTGAAAATGGTGTAGAGGTCGAATGGCTTCTCAACTATAGGGGAGGGAGTTTCATGATCCCTTACAATGAGCTTGTTGATCAGGAATGCAAGCTAAGAGGATTAAGCACTGAGCTTATAACAGATGCAAAGAGGCTTCAGATACTTGATGGGATTGCCCAGCCGGAGATAAATCAGGAAGTAATTAAATTGATTAAGGCCCCCAGGATTGCTGTCTATGCTCCAGAAGGGAAACAACCTTGGGATGATGCAGTTATGCTGGCTCTTCAGTATGCCGAGATTCCTTATGATCAAATATATGATGGTGATATAATTGAGGGAAAGCTGATTGATTATGATTGGCTACATCTTCATCACGAGGATTTTACTGGTCAGTATGGGAAATTTTACAAGACTTTCCACAACATGGCCTGGTATCAGCGACAAGTTCAGGAAAATGAGGACATGGCAAAGAAATATGGCTTCAAAAAGGTTTCAAAAATGAAGCTGGCAGTTGCACTAGCCATAAAAAATTACGTCGCATCCGGAGGTTTCTTGTTTTCAATGTGCTCTGGAGCAGACTCCTTTGATATTGCACTGGCAGCGCAGAATACTGATATCTGTGCTAATATGTATGATGGAGATGGTATGGATCCTGATTATGAGTCAAAGATGGATTTTTCTCAAACCCTGGCATTTCAAAACTTCAAAATTAAGGAGAATCCGTTGGAGTATGAGTATTCATCTATCGATGCTACAGATGAGAGACAATTGAGGCGAATTGATCAGAATCAGGATTATTTTACACTATTTGATTTTTCCGCAAAATGGGATCCTGTGCCTACAATGCTTTGTCAAAACCATACCCAGATAATTAAAGGGTTTATGGGGCAGACAACTGCTTTTATCAAGACTTACCTAAAGCCATCTGTCTTGGTGATGGGGGAGAATAAAAGTCTTAATGATGCTCGCTATATTCATGGTGAGTTTGGGAAAGGCACCTGGACCTTCTATGGAGGGCATGATCCTGAGGATTACCGTCATCAGGTTGGAGATAAGCCAACTGAGTTGGACTTATATCCCAATTCACCCGGTTATAGATTAATACTGAATAATGTTCTTTTCCCGGCAGCAAAAAAGAAAAAGCTAAAAACCTGATTGCCTAAAGAAGAGGAAGAAGTTCTTCCAATTTGCTTATTACATATGAGGCTCCTATTTTATCTTTATCATTAGCAGGATTAAAGAATACAGTATCAACCCCATACTCTTTTGCTCCACTAATATCTGTTATCAGATTATCCCCTATTACGAGTGAATCACCTGGGTTTATATCAGGATGAGAGAATACAAACTGAAAAAAACCTGCATCTGGTTTTTGGAATCCAGCATCTTCTGAGGTGAATATATTTTTGAAATAGGGGCTTAAGCCACTCAGGTTTATTTTTTTGAACTGAACCTCGTTAAAGCCGTTGGTAATAATATACATTTTGTATGATCCAGATAATGATTGTATTATCTCCATGGCTCCAGGAATTAGGAATGTTTTGCAGGGACTTCTTGCAACATATTCATCGGCAATTAACCTGGACAGATTCTTATCATTACATCCGGCCTTTTCTAAAGTACGACTGAATCTATCGTATTTTACTACTTCCTTTGAGATCTTTCCTCTTCCATATTGACTCCAAAGCATGCTGTTTATTCTGTGATAAACATCTTGGAAATCATTAAAATTGTTGAAATATTGACCAAGGTAAAATTCTTCAAACAACTCCTCCAAAGTTGCTTTTGAGTTCTTTTCAAAATCCCACAGTGTATGGTCTAGATCAAAAAGTAGATTGCGATATCGTTTCATAATACTAAGTAATAAACAAACAGGGAAAGAATGACTATTTTTATGGTAAAATAAGATGACATGGAAACCTTTTCAGTTTATACAGTTATTATAATTTTTCTTTTGTTTGTGAGTCTTGTCACACTCTTTTTGTTTGATAGAGATCGGAAAAAGCTCAGAATTATGAAAACAGACCTTGAAACGAAACTCTATGAGAAGCAAATTGAAAATGCTGGTCTTATAAGGGAGAATCTAACTGTATCGGGTGATAAGGAAAAGAGGGAGGAGCAGCTTGATGAGCTGAGAAATGAGCTGGGCCGTATTAACAATGAATTATCGGCAAGAAATCAGGATATTATTCATTATCAGGAGAAGTTGAGCAGTAAGGATAAAGAATTTGCAGAGCAAAGAAATCAATTAACGGTTGAATTCAAGAATTTGGCGAATGATATCCTTGAGGAGAAAACAAAAAAATTCACCGAACAAAACTCCACTCGTTTAAGTGAGATTTTGAGTCCTTTCAATGAGAAGATTCAGGGCTTTGAGAAAAAGGTTGAGGATACCTATCAGAAAAGTCTTAGGGATCAGACCGACCTTCAGGCTGAGCTTAAGAAGTTACAAGATTTGAATGTGAAAATCAGTCAGGATGCTAATAATTTAACAAAAGCACTCAAAGGTGATGTTAAAAAACAGGGAAACTGGGGGGAGATGATTCTGGAAAAAATCTTGGAGAGATCGGGTTTGCGAAAGGGAATTGAATATGACACTCAGGTTTCTATGTTATCGGAAGCTGGAAAGCGAATTCAACCTGATGTGATCGTATCTTTGCCTGATAATAAGCATATTGTGATAGATTCAAAGGTTTCTCTTGTAGCTTATGAGAAGCTAACTAGTTCTGAGGATGAGGATTTGAGGCAACAGTTTTTAAAGGAGCATATTGTTTCATTAAGAAAACATGTTAAGGAGTTAAATGAAAAGAATTATTCACAAGCTCTAGGAATTAATTCTCCTGATTTTGTGCTGATGTTTGTACCGATAGAGGCTTCTTTTTCACTAGCTGTGCAAGCAGATCAGGAGATTTTTAATGATGCCTGGTTAAATCGTATTGTAATCGTTAGTCCCACAACTCTTCTTGCTACTTTGATGACTATTGCTTCTATTTGGAAGCAAGAGAATCAGACTAAGAATGCTTTGGAAATAGCAGATGAGGGTGCAAAATTGTATGATAAAATGATTGGCATGATTGAGGATTTTGTGAAAATTGGAGATCAATTGGATAGGGCTAAAGATTTACATACACAAACTATGAAGAAGGCTAAAACAGGAACAGGTAATGTTGTTAATCGTATTGAGAAAATGAAATCACTAGGTTTGAAGACAAGAAAGCACTTGCCTGAAGCTGTTAAAGATCACGAATCCTGATTTTTTTCTTTCTTAGGTTTCCCCTTAACTACGAGCACAATCTCTCCTTTAGGATTATTTTGGGTGAAGTGTTCGCTTAGCGTTGCCAAGGATCCCTTGATTGTTTCCTCATGAATCTTGCTAAGCTCTCTGCTTACAGAAGCTTCTCTTTCTGTGCCAAAGAATTCGGCCATCTGAATAAGAGTTTTAAGCAGCCTGTGAGGAGATTCATAAAATACCATTGTTCTTGTTTCATTGGCGAGTTCATTGAATCTTGTCTGCCTTCCTTTTTTATGCGGAAGGAATCCTTCAAAAACAAATCTCTCGCTTGGGAATCCTGAATTTACCAGAGCGGGTATCAGAGCGGTAGGTCCCGGCAGGCATTCCACCTCAATATTTTCATCCAGACATGCTCTGACAAGCAGAAAGCCCGGGTCGGCAATTCCTGGAGTTCCTGCATCTGAGATTAGTGCAGTTCGAACTCCAGATTTAAGTTGATTTATCAGGTTTTCTATCGTTTTATGTTCATTATAAATATGATAGGAGTAACTTGGTTTAGATATTTCAAGGTGCTTAAGTAGCTTGCTGCTGGTCCGTGTGTCTTCGGCGAGGATAAAGTCTACTTCCCGTAAAATTCGGACAGCTCTAAAAGTTATATCCTCCAGATTCCCTATTGGAGTAGGAACAATAAATAGTTTTCCTCCTGATTTATTACTTGATTGCTGCATTGAAACACTCCCTGCATAAAGGTTCATAACTGTCTTTTTCCCCCAATATTACTAACTTCTCTGAATCAGTAATCCGATGGGAATACTGTGCCAGATTGCCGCATTTCATGCAAATTGCATGAACTTTAGTCACATACTCGGCAGTAGCTAAGAGAGCAGGCATTGGTCCGAATGGCTTGCCTCTGAAATCCATGTCTAAGCCGGCAACAATAACTCGAATACCCTGACTAGCGAGTTGGTTGCATACTTCAGCAAGGCCCATATCAAAAAATTGAGCCTCATCAATACCAACTACATCAACATCGCTTACCATTAAAGGGATATTTCGGGAGGACGAAACTGGTGTGGAACGGATGGAATTTGAATCATGTGAAACCACTTCTTCCTCTGAATACCTTACATCCACCTGTGGTTTAAAAATCTCAACTTTCTGCCTGGCTATTTTTGCGCGTTTCAGACGACGGATCAACTCTTCTGTTTTCCCGGAGAACATTGAACCCGAAATCACTTCAATCCATCCTCTCGGGGATTTATTATCTTTACTTTTCTCCAGGAACATATTATATTATAATACCAGAATTAGTTTTGTATCGTTAATTTTACAAATTTAAGAGAATCTAACAGAGAGGATGAGTAGGCAAACTACTTTCTTTGCAATTGTTAATAATTATTCAGAAGCATGGACAAGAACGTTCTTATAAGATTGCTAAAACATAGAGTTAGTGAGTTGGAAGTTGGACTTAATTCACTTGGGCAATCAGACCAAATCCATCAGATTGATATTGATATTATTCTGTCTAAACTCAGGATGCTATATGATGATGTTAAGCTATTACAGGTGAGCCGGGAATCCGTTCATGATCACGATTTAGTGCCTGTTGAAGAACCGGTTACCATTCCTATTCCTGACCCTATCCCTGAACCTATCCCTGAACCTGTTCCCGAACCTGTTCCCGAACCTGTTCCCGAACCAGTTCCCGAACCTGTTCCCGAACCTGTTCCTGATCCTGTACCCGTACCCGAACCCAAACCTGTCCTTGATCCTTTGCCAGAACCGGTTCCTGAGCCAATCCCCGAGCTTGAGGATGATGCTATTTTAGATCAGGAGCTTTTTGAAACTCCAAAAGTTTCCTTACGGAAGGAACCTAAAGAAAAATTACTGACTGGGATAAAGATGCAGGCGGTAGATGATATAATGGTTGCGATAGGTTTAAATGATCGTTTTCTTTTCATCAGGGAATGATTTAATAATGATTCAGACTTGTTTAAATCGACAATAAATACACTTAATAATTCAAATAACTGGGAGGAAGCCTTGAATTATCTGGATGATAATTTTAGTTGGAATTCTGAAGACCCGACATTAGTTCTTTTCCTGAGTTTTGTAAAACGAAGATTCATTTAATGAATTATTCATTAAAAAAGATAGCTGAAATAGTTGATGGGTTTATAATCCATCCGCATGAGGCATTTATTGATAATATTATAACAGACAGTCGGCGTGTATATCGCAATGAGGGGAACATGTTTGTTGCCTTAAAGGGGCCTAGTCATGATGGGCACCAATATATACCGGAGCTAATTAGCAGAGGTATAAGGAGCTTCCTTGTTGACAAGTCATTTAACACCTTAAATACTGAAACATCTGTTGGTTTTGTGCAGGTCGCAGATACCCTTAAGGCATTTCAAAAATTAGCAGCATATCATAGAAGCACTTTTACAGGTCAGGTTTTGGCGATAAGTGGTAGCAACGGAAAAACTGTTGTCAAGGAATGGGCTTCTCAGCTATTAGCTAAGATATTCTCAGTATCAAAAAATCCCAAATCCTATAATTCTCAGGTTGGAGTGCCAAGTTCGGTACTAATGATGGATGCAGGCTCTAACTACCACGTACTTGAGGCAGGTATTTCTGAGCCTGGCGAGATGGTTCATTTAGAAAATATTTTACATCCTGATTTAGGCATATTGACCAATATAGGGGATGCTCATCAGGAGAATTTTTCTTCGTATCAAGCCAAACTTGAAGAGAAACTGCAGCTTTTCAAGAACGCCAAACATCTGTTCTATAATAAGGATAATGATATTGTTGCCAAAGGAGTAGAAGCGTTTTTTAAAGAGCGGTCAACAAAAACTGTTTCCTGGTCATTTTTTCAGGATGCAGACTTGAAAGTCGATTTGATTTCATCAGGGAAGGGGCGGACAATTTTATCAGGATTATATGATTCAGAAACATTTGATCTGGAGATTCCTTTTTCTGATCCGGCATCGATTGAAAATGTGGTTCATATCTGGTTGTTTTGGCTCTATAATGGCTTTTCGAAGGAATTGTTCCAGCAAGGGGTTTTGGAACTGGAAGCTGTGGCCATGCGTTTGGAGCAGAAAGAAGGGCAGAGAGGATGCACTCTTATTAATGACTTTTACAATGCTGATTTGCACTCACTTTCTATAGCCATTGATCTGTTAATTAATCACTTGCCCCAGGAAAACAAAACCTTGATTTTTTCTGATTTATTGCAGACCGGTCTAGATGAACCAGAGTTGATAAATAGGATTAACATACTTTTAAGAGATAAAGAACTATATAGAATTATTGGTATTGGCCCGCTATTTACCAATAACAGGTCGAAATTTGAATTTGTTTTTGAGTCCTATATTGATGCAGATACCTTTTTAAAAGATTTTCCTTTATCCCGATTTAATAATGAGGCCATTCTTTTGAAAGGAGCGAGAAAATTCATGTTTGAGAAGATAAGTAGAAAACTTGAAAAGCGCGTTCATAATACTATTGTTGAAATAAATATGAGCAGTCTTTTAAGCAACCTAAATTATTTTAGATCAAGCTTGTCTGCTAATACAAAAATAATGGCAATGGTAAAAGCCGCTTCATATGGAAGCGGCACTTATGAAATAGCTAAATTTCTTGCGCATCAGCGGATTGATTATCTGGGAGTAGCATTTGTTGATGAAGGGGTTCAGTTGAGGGAAGCTGGTATTGATATACCGATTATGGTTATGAACCCTGGTATAGATAGTTTGGAAACATTAATAGAATACCACCTGGAGCCAGAGGTGTTCAGCTTCGAACTACTGAAAGCTTTTCATAAAGAAGCATCATTAGCTGGTATTAAAGGATACCCGATACATATTAAGATAGATACAGGAATGCACCGTTTAGGATTTCAGCCTGATGAAGTTGATAGCTTAATCCATGTATTGGAGGAACAGGAAGTGCTTATGGTTCGCAGTGTTTTCAGTCATTTGACCTCTGCGGATGATGAAGGCAAAGTAGAATTTACTCATAAACAGGCAAAAGTATTTAGTGAAATAGTTGAAAAGTTCAGGGACAGAATTAAAACATTGTTTATTACTCATCTTGAAAATACTGCTGCAATACTGAGATTTCCGGAATATCATTTTGATATGGTTCGGCTTGGAATTGGCTTATATGGAATAGATCCTTCTGGCATGGCTACTCTAGAACCGGTTATAAGCTTGAAGTCGAGCATTACTCAGATCCATAGCTTGAGAAAGGGTGATTTTGTTGGCTATGGCAACTCGGGAGTGATGAAGAATGATGGGAATATAGCTGTTATACCGGTGGGGTATGCAGATGGTTTCGATCGAAGATTAGGGAATGGACTTGGTCGTGTGCTATGCAATGGTAAAATGGCTCCGGTTGTTGGGCGGGTTTGTATGGATATGATTATGGTCGATGTTACAAATATTGATGTATCAGTTGGAGACATTGTTACACTCATTGGGGATGAAATTAGCCTTGGCGAAATGGCAGAAAAACTCAATACTATTCCGTATGAAATTCTTACCCACATTCCGCAGAGGGTTAGAAGAGTTTATCTGTATAGTTAATTAATAAAAGCGCACATTTACAGTCTAATGTTGCGCATATATAAATTTATTCGTTTTCAGATGAGTAGGTTGTTTTTTTATAGCTCCCTAATAGATTAATTTTGGTTTTCAATGGAGGAGATTTTTCATTAAGAAACATTAACATTTGATTATGAAAGATTGCTGAGGATAGTCATAGCACGGAAGATCTTAAATTTGTATATTTATGAAAAATTTTAATTCACGTAATTAATAATAAATAACACTATGAGAAAATTTACACTTTTATTTTTATTTATGGCATTTGCAGGGCTAAGTTATGGCCAGGTTACTCAGATGGGGATTCCGGCTCCGGTTAAGAGTGAGCCGGTTAAAAATGTCATAAAAACTATGCCGGAAAAAGCTGGTGGTGATGTGTTCTGGTCAGAGACTTTTGATTGGGGAGTTGGTGATGACTCAGTTTCCTACGATCTTCCTGATGGATGGGTAGTTGTTGATAATGCTGATAAGGGTAATTATTGGCATTGGAGATCACCATTGAATCCTATGGGTGGATGTTGTACAAATCAAGGACCTTCTGCTTCTTTTGATACCCCCGATGATGGGTATATCGTTGTTGCTGCTGATGAAGGTAACACTAGAGATGGTGTTGACGTAGCAACTAATGTTGATACTTACATTGTGACCCCATCAATTGACTGCTCTGAGCAATCATCTGTTGTTGTTAAATTCAACCAACAATTCAGGACTTGCTGTGACGGCGATCCAATTATGTCAATGTATGTTACAAATGATGATGGAGTTCACTGGGCTGAATATTCTTGCCGTTTTGGTCTTCCTAATAACAGAGTGACAGACTTACGTTACCAATCAGTAGAATTTAACATCTCTGATGTTGCAGCTGGTATGAACAACGTTCAAATTAAGTTTTATTGGTCAGGAAGCACCCATTATTATTGGGAGATTGATGATCTAAGACTAACTGAAGCTTTTGAAAATGAAGTTGTTTTGGAAGATTACTGGGCTGAAATCAACATGGGCTATGATGAGAGGGTTGGACACATTAATTATATGCCTATGACTCAGATGGGTATTGAGTCAGCTAGTATTCTTGGTGGTTTGGTTGGTGATTATGAGTTCAAAGGAGCTGTTTTGAATAATGGTATGGCTGATCAGTATAACCTGCAATTAGAACTGACTGCCTTGAGAAATGGTGAGCAAGTTTATCAGGATTATTCTGATCCTATTGAACTGTGGTCACTTGATAGGGATACTTTAGTAACTATCAATCCATTTTTTGCTGATGATTATGGCGATTACAGCTTGCATTTTGCTGCTGTCTCAGAGAATGCTGAAGAGGTACCCGCAAATAATGTGCAGGACTTAATGTTCACTGTAACTGATTCACTTTACCATAGAGCAGACTTTTCAACCGAATCCGGTGCAAATACTGGTGGCTGGGTTGACGGAGCCAATGCCGGTGACATGGTTGGAGTTTGGTATGATATTGTTGCTCCTAGTGAAATTAAATCAATTACTGCAAAGATTAACAGCGTGACCGATAGTGAATTCCCAGAATTTCAATATGTTCTCCTAAAGGATACTCCAGATGAGGGACGTGTAGAATGGTTGCAATCAGAAATTTATCCAGCAGACTCAACAATGGAAGGAACTTGGGTGACTTTGGATATGGAGAAAGATGGCGAAACTGAATTTCTTGAGCCGGGTGACTATGTTGCCTGTGTTCGTTTCTGGGGTGATAATGGTACTGAAGAAGGATCTAATGGAATGAGTATTGGTTGGGATAAGGATAACCGCGCAGACGGTTATACTATGATGTATCTATTCCAAATCGATGCATATTATTCAACTGGTAAAGTAAATCAAATTGGATTGGTTTTCAATGAAAAAGGTGGCCCAACTGAAGCATCTGTTACTTTTAATGTGGATATGAATGCTCATATTGCTAGTGGAGAATTTACTCCGGGTTCAGATTTTGTTGATGTAGCCGGTAGCTTTAATGAGTTTAATGGTTCAGATCCTCTTGCTGATGAGGATGGAGATGGTATCTACTCAATTACTTTAGATGGTTTTACTGTAGCTGATGTTATCGAATACAGATATAGAATAAACGGAAGCTGGGATACTGCTGAATACATGGAGGATGAACATAACAGGAGCTATACTATCCGTTATTGGAATATCATTGATAATGTTTATAATGGTGGTGAAACTGTTGGCATCGAAGATCTTACTCTTATTGAGAGCATGAGTGTATATCCTAATCCTAACGCTGGTGAATTTACTGTTGTTATTGTAAATTCAGAAGTTAGTAACATGGAAATTACTCTTATGGATATTCAAGGTCATGTTGTTTATAGGAACACTGTATCAGGTGTTATAAATCATACCGAGCGTATCAGTGAAGACCTAACAAAAGGTGTTTACTTCCTGTCAATTA
>CAYUNU010000014.1:0-1966 GCA_964446195.1 uncultured Porphyromonadaceae bacterium
AGAGATCATATGACAACTCTTGAGCTTGTCCTGAATCTGTTAGACGAAGCCACTACCTCAGAGATTTCAAAAGACAGAAAACCTAAGACATTTAATCAAAGCAAAAAGATAGCAAACCAAGGAGGAACCATAGCCGGTAATACTCGAAAGGAAATTGAAGAAAAAACCGGGAAAAAAATTGTCACTGGTAGTAATGCTAAAAAGCTACAAAATCCATCAAAAGGGAAATTGAAAAAATAACTGTTGGTAACAAGCCTGTAAACCTTATGCCACTTGTGTTGGACCTGAAAGCGTTGAAAGTGCAAGCACAAGGTTTACAGCCAATCCGTTATGCGGCACTTGACAAAGACAACGAATCATCGAAACTTCACCGTTTTGCAAGTTTCGATGATTGACTCTATCTTTAGGGTATGAGAAAAGTGATTGAACGTAAAGAATATATCGAAAAACTCCTTGCATACAGAGACAGGGATGTTATCAAGGTAGTAACTGGGTTACGTCGTTCCGGAAAATCCACTCTCTTGGAAATGTTTAGAAACCTTCTAATGTCAGAAGGAATTAAAAACTCTCAGACACAACTTTACAACTTTGAATTACCGGAGAACTACGTTAAAAAGACTTGGGAGACACTATATTTTGAGATAAAATCGAACTTGCATAAGGACAAGAACAACTATATTTTCCTTGATGAGATTCAAAATATCGACAACTTTGAAAGATTGGTTGATGGGCTTTATGCAACTGAAAATGTGGACGTTTACATTACCGGCTCTAATGCAAATCTACTTTCAAGTGATTTAGCTACACTGCTAAGTGGCAGATATATTGAGGTTTCAATACTACCTTTCTCTTTCCAAGAATACCTGAGATCCAGAGAAATTAATACCAGCAATCGATATTTAAATTATGAGGCTCTTTTCTATGATTATGTTAATGAAACATCACTACCCAAAGGCGTGGAGCTTAGAGATGAAGGATATGACAAAATCTATGAGTATTTAGAAGCTTTATATGCAACTATTATTGAAAAGGATATCACACAAAGGCACCAGATTAAGGATAGGCGGGCTTTTAACAACGTAGTTAAGTATGTGGCCTCTCACATTGGAAGTCAAATGTCTCCCAACGGTATAGCAAAAGCTTTAAAAGCTGATCACCAAAGCATTCATCATTCAACTGTTGAAAGGTTTTTATCACATTTGGAAGAAAGCTTTGTGTTTTATTGCGTCAACAGGTTTGATATAAAGGGGAAAAAGCAGCTGGCCACCCAGGAGAAGTACTACCTGGTTGATGTTGGTTTCTTGAATGTACTCGTAGGCAGAGAAAGAACTTCCAATAGAGGTCATATTCTTGAAAATGTGGTGTATCTGGAACTACTAAGACGAGGTTATAAAATATGGACTGGCACACTTCGAAATGCTGAAATTGACTTTATTGTCAAAAACAAGATGGGGGATGTTGAATATTATCAAGTCTCATGGGAGATGTCGAATGAGGAAACAGCAAAGCGCGAATTCGCCTCTCTCGAAAAGGTAAAGGATAATTACCCTAAAAATCTACTTTCAACAGAATCATTTCCTGAAAGCAGGAATGGAATTATTCACCAAAATGTTTTCGAATGGTTACTGAATGTTGAATAAAAATAAAGAAAAAAAAGCGACCGCATAACATAGTGCAAACACAACAGCAAGGTCACGAAGTTGCAATCACCGCCTCACGCCTGATCGACTATCCCAAAGGATACTCGATCACACGCTCGGCTTGCTGCTGTGCTTGCACCAACCGTTACCAACAATAAAAAATATAAAATGAGACTTCTCTATCTGCTTCTAACCGTCCTATTTTTCCCCATCGAGGGCATAGGTCAAAAAACGATTGAAGACTACTCCATTTTTGGTGATAGAGAAAACATCTATAAAAGCATTGATGACATCCTAGAATTAGATGATTTGCAAAACAAAGTCGT
>CAYUNU010000014.1:2023-11538 GCA_964446195.1 uncultured Porphyromonadaceae bacterium
ATGTGGATATCTGGGGAACACATTGCGGACCTTGTATCAGGGAATTTTCAAACTTGCCCGAGCCGAAAACAAGATTCAAAAACGATTCAGTTGCATTTTTGTATTTGTGTAGCCCGTATACTACAAAATGGAATAAAAAAAATGCCAAACTCTGGGAAGAACTAATAGTCAAGCATGATCTTACAGGCATAAATATCCTAATATCCGCAGAATGCTATGGTAGTGGCTTTTATGAAAAGTATAAAGACAAATTCTCACCACAGACCATGTATGCCATACCACGATACTTGCTGGTCAGTAAGAATGGAGTAATAGTTGATTTTAATGCACCCAGACCCTCATCTAAAGAAGAATTATATTCAGCAATACAAGCTCTTCTCGATTAAAACTGTCCGTGAGGCTTTCACGCGATGAATACATAAGCAAATAGAAAGATCTTTCAAATAAAATTTTACTTTATATTTAAGCATACCTAAACGGGAACATGTGATGAATAAGGAAACTGCAATTAAGCTTTTCAATGATCAGAAGATTCGTACTCATTGGGATGAGGAGCAAGAGAAATGGTATTGTTCTATTGTTGATGTTGTAGCAGTGCTAACAGAAAGCATTAATCCACAGGCATATTGGCGAAAACTAAAACAAAGGTTAAGAGCAGAAGGCAATCAAACCGTGACGAATTGTCACGGTTTGAAAATGATCGCTCCAGATGGTAAAATGCGCCTTACGGATGTTGCAGATACAGAACAACTTTTCAGACTAATCCAAAGCATTCCTTCCCCAAAGGCTGAACCTTTTAAAATGTGGCTTGCGAAGGTTGGTCGTGAGAGAGTTGATGAAATAGAAGATCCTGAAATAGGGATTGATCGATTAATGGAAACCTACTTAAAAAAGGGCTATAGCAAGGAATGGATTAATCAAAGATTAAAGAGTATTGACGTTAGGAAAGAATTGACGGATGAGTGGGAGACAAGAGGGGTAAAGAAGGGACAGGAATTTGCTATCCTTACGGATGAAATCACTAAAGCCTGGAGTGAGCTCACAACCCGCCTCGTAGTTAAAGCCGTTGAAATTGCAAGCACAAGGGTTACAGCCAAAACGTTACCGTTCATTTACAAATGACCGTGAAAATGAGTTCTGATAAACAAAGACATTTAACATAATATATAGCAAGAACCATGAAAAAAGTGAAAAAATTTATCCAACTGTTTTTAATATTAGGTATAATTATTACTGTGGAAACAGGTTGTGACCTAATCGACAATCCAGGGAACGAATCTCCAAATGCCGAAACTGTAAGGGATATAGATGGCAATGAGTACAAAACGGTCAAAATTGGCGATCAAGTATGGATGGCAGAAAACCTGAGAACAACAACATTTAATGATGGTACACCAATTCCAGCCGTAGTCGGCAATGAACAATGGGGTAAGAATAATGGACCTGGATATTGTTGGTATGATAACGATGAAATAGCCAATAATAACACTTATGGTGTTTTGTATAATTGGTATGCCATTAGTAATGAGAATCTATGTCCACCTGGATGGCATATCCCATCGGCTGAAGAATGGGATATTTTAGCTTCTTTGTTTGAGGATAATCCAGCAGGGGAATTAAAGGAAACGGGAACCGTGCATTGGGAGACTTCAAGTGCCAATGTAACAAATAGTACTGGGTTCACAGCTTTGCCTGGTGGTCTTAGATCTTCAATTGGACGGTTTGAAGGCATTAGAAGATATGGCGTATGGTGGACAACAACAGAAGGAAGTCATTCTAATTTTGCGTCAAGAACTTTGTACACGGAACAAAAAACTGTTCAACCAGGACAATTTCCAAGATTGGCTGGATTAAGTGTTCGTTTAGTTAAAGATTAATCTTTTGACTATTTGATTTTTTTATGCAAATCAAACAACGAAACGGTAATCGTAGGCGGCTGACTCCGGAAAGTCCAGAGCCAGTGCACCTCTCACACCACCATAGTGCGACAAGAAGTCGCTTATTATAACTGTTTAACGCTCTTTGAATGAATGATTAAACCTTGCGTTCCATCGCAAGTAGCCTACGGACACGTACATATCGGGTAACTGGTTTGTGCGAAGCTGTTCGGACAATATAGCCCTTAAAGGAATTCCGTGAGGAAATCCTATTGTACCATCGTTAGTGTACAGGGGAGTTAGGCTCAACCGGTATGGTTAACAAAGGTGAACTGCTGATAAATGTCGTGACGTGAGAATAGCGAAAGACGATGACACGCTATGACCAATAGGTAAGGGGTATGGATAACAGGCTTTGCGGTTCCTGTTACATGGATGACGATTCCCCCGGCAAAAATGTCAGTATATAAAAAATAACCTATCATCCTCATATCCATATGATTATTCCAGCAGGGGGGATATCAGAGGATCGTATGGAATGGATTCCTTCATCCAAGAAGCTTTATCAAAAGAACTGGAATGTTCATATCAAGTCTATTTTTGCAGGCACCGACCGGGTGATTGAATATTTGGGACGGTATACTCATCGGGTTGCTATTTCCAATAGCCGTATTATCAATGTCAAGGGTGACCAGATTACCTTTAAGACAATGCAAGATCGGGGTAATGCGTCTTTTTAAGGAAAGAGATGGATCAGGTTGATTCTGGATCTCTCGCAATGTTCTTTGTCATATCTAATTATCAAACGGCATCTGTCGTACTGGGATTGTTATATCCCATTGAATCTTTTACTAACATGATTAAAGCTAAAAACACCCACCTCAATATAAGAAAAGTCTCATTTTTTGACCGGACTAAACCCAATCCAAGAAAGCTTAGCGATACTAAGTGCATAGACACCGGCGGCACAGTCCAACTCAGTTTTATCCGACATTAACCTTTTTTTTTGAATTAATTATTAAATAACATTATTGATCTTCAGTGAAGTCGCTATCTTTATGAGAGAATGTCGGATAAAACACTATACGGTTAGCGGTTATTGAAAAGAAACATATTGCAAACCCATCCCCGAAATAATAAATGTAAATTTGAGTAGGCAATGAATTTTTTATCGACATGACTCAATTAGAACAAAAACCCGGCAATTTTTATAATAAAGTAAGTGAATTGCTTAGACAAGCGAGGAGCTCTGTCGTTAGGGCAGTAAACAAGACCATGGTTTTGACATATTTTGAGATTGGGGAAATGATCGTGGAAGAAGAGCAAAATGGGAAAGGAAGAGCCGGTTATGGTCAGCAGCTAATTGACGAACTATCTCAGAGACTTTCAAAAGAATTTGGAAAAGGTTTTTCTTCTACTAACGTAAAGCAAATGAGAAGTTTCTACCTCATTTAATCTAAAGGTCAGACAGTGTCTGACGAATTCACCCTAAGTTGGTCAAATTACCTTAATCTGATGAGAATTGATGATGTACAGGAACGACGATTTTACGAAATAGAAGCATATAAAAACAATTGGAGTCTCAGGGAATTACAGCGTCAATATGATAGTGCATTATATGCTCGACTTGCATTGAGTAGAGACCAGAAGAAAGTTAGGGAACTGTCAGAAAAGGGATTAATTCTTGAAAACCCAAAAGACGCCATCAAAGATCCATATGTTTTGGGATTTATTGGATTGCCAGAGAAATCCTTCTATTCGGAGAGTGAATGGGAGAAAAAATTAATTGATAAGTTGGAACATTTCTTACTTGAACTGGGTACCGGCTTTACATTTGTCGCCCGGCAAAAAAGAATAACATTTGACAGTAAGCATTTCAAAATTGATTTGGTGTTTTATAATCGGATTTTAAAATGCTTCATTTTGATTGACCTGAAGATTGGTGAATTAAAACATCAAGATATCGGGCAAATGCAAATGTATGTGAATTACTACGATCGTGAAGTTAAGCTTAATGAAGAAAACCAGACCATAGGGTTGATCCTTTGCCAAAACAAGAGTGAAGCAGTGGTCGAATATACTTTACCGGAAAATAACGAGCAGATATTTGCTAGTAAATATCAAACAGTATTGCCAAGCAAGGAAGAATTGAGACAACTATTAGAAAACAAATAGAAAGGCAACAACAGCTAACAAGCCTTAAATATAAATGCAAAAAGTCAATCGAAATTTGATTTTTGTAAAAGGTGGAATGTGGAAGGATATATTTATTGGGGAGTTACCTTTTCGCCAGACAAGATTGAAAAAAATGACTATTTGAATTTTAAAGAAGATGAGACTTTTTTTAGTGTTAATGAAGGAAAACTGGGAAATGGAACATGGAAATTGAATTTGGAAAACAAATCACTTTATTTATACGATAGCAAATCAAATAAACCTTTAATATTTGGAATAATTCAAGTGACCAATACAGAACTTATTCTTTTATTAAAAGACGAAAAAGATTGTATAAAACTTAAATTCCTAGCTGAAAAATGAAAGAAAGAATAATCGGAATTGATGTTGCAAGAGCCTTAGCTGTTATCGGAATGATAATAGTCAATTTCAAAGTAGTTTTAGGGGAAAACGGACTATACTGGGTAAAATCGTTCGCAAGCGTTTTTGAAGGGAAAGCAGCAGCAACTTTTGTAGTTTTAGCTGGAATTGGACTTGCTTTTATGACGAATTCTGCTTTGAAAAACAATGATAAATCAAAACTAAAAACAGCTCAAATAAGAATTGCGAAAAGAGCCTTGTTCCTGTTTATTACCGGACTCTCTTATATTGTAATTTGGCCAGCGGATATTCTGCATTTTTACGGAATTTATATGTTAGTCGTACTTCTTTTATTGAGAAGCAGCCAAAAAAAGATATTGATTGCTGCAATCGCATTAATTTTCTTTTACCCATTGCTACTTGGTTTGTGGGATTATGAAACGGGGTGGGACTTCAGCACATTGAACTATCTGGATTTTTGGACATTAAAAGGTTTTTTACGGAATCTGTTTTTAAACGGATTTCACCCTGTAATACCTTGGACTTCATTTATGCTATTTGGATTTTGGTTCGGAAAACAAGATTTGAAAAATAAGCAATTTGTGAAAAAAGCATTTTGGATTAGTTCAATTGCGTTTATTCTAATTCAAGTATTATCACATTTTTCCATAATCGCTTTGTCGCAAGGCAACCAACAAACAATTGCTGAATTGGCTGAAATTATCGGAACAAACCCAATGCCACCATTACCAATATATATGTTTAATGGAATTGCAATTGCTATTTCGGTAATATCTGCCTGTATATTAATCGGGGAAAAAAATCCTGTAAACAAAGTAGTTGTTGCTTTAAATAAAACTGGACAACTGGCTTTGACTTTTTATGTGGCGCACGTAATAATTGGTATGGGAATTATTGAAGCACTTAACCCTTCGAAAATGGGAACATATTCTGTTGAATTTTCAGTAGCTTATGCCTTAGTGTTTAGTTTATTTTGTATATTATTTGCATTAATCTGGTTAAAAAATAAAAAGGCTAGACCATTGGAATGGTTAATGCGAAAACTAATAGATAGAAAATAACTGGCTATAATTGAGTAGAGAAACATACCCACGCTTTTTCAAGCTATCAACAGTAATCGTAGTTCCAAGAATTGGGCTTTGAGCAATTGCCCAACCACCCATCCGCGACCTGCTCCAAGTATAGGCTTGCTCCTGTTCAACTCCCAAACGAATCAGGTTTTTCCTTTTCCGTTCAGGCTTTTTCCAGTGGTGCCATATGCAATAGCGAAGTCGGTTAGGTAACCATCCATCCAGTTCGTTGAGTTTGACTTGAATGCTTGCCATACGGAAAGCGTTCACCCATAATACGCTCCTCAAGCTGAATACCAATTCCTTGATGAAAAGAGAAAGCAACTGGCAATGATCAGAAAGAAAATCGCTAAATTTGGTTTTGACCCTAATGAACTTGGAATCTTCTCTCAAGAGAGATATATAGAAAAGTGGGAATTGAAACAGGCTAATAATCAGGGTTATGATTAACGTTAGTCAGAATTAAAACCAAGATGACAATCAATACAAAAAAGGAAATATTATGAAGGAAAAAATCTCTGTTTTATTAGGTCTTACTCTTTTTGCAATCAATATAATTGTTGCGCAGGAGTTCGAAACACAAATGGAAGTTATTTTTACTTCCGAAATAGAAAGTGCACGCTTGCAGCATATTAAATCTGCAATTGATAGCAAAGGTAAAATTCACCTTGTATTTACTGGTTATGAGAACCATCCTTATTACGGTACAAACTCAACAGGTAAATGGCAATTTAATAAACTTGAATACATTGACACTGAATATAATGAAACCTACAATGTAGCTTATTTCCCAAATATTGCCCTCGATAAAAACGATAATATCAATATCGTAATGTTTGACAGATATAAAGAGAAAATTCTGCATAGTAAAAAAGCAATTGGTGCTGGAGAATGGTCATTCAATAAGATACAAATATCACCTGAACCTAAAAGATTTGAAGCTTATGGCGAATATACGGACATGGCTATCGATAAAAAAGGAGGTTTACATTTTGTTTGTATGGCAGATTATACAAATCTAAATGAACATAAAAGTAATATGTCAGCAATATACCTGAACAAACCATTTGACTCTGAAAAATGGCAATTACAATTACTTGTGCAGACAAATGACGAGCAGTATAACAATAGTTGGTTTTTTGGTAACAACTCATCAATTGCTTGCTATGACGATAAAGTATTTGTTGCCATTGGAGGTTCTAATGAATTGCATTTTGGCACCCGAAATATTACAGGGGGATATTGGAATATTGAGAAATTGCTTACTACTCCTGATAAATTTATAAATTCAGAAAAAAATATGCTGTCATTGGCAGTTTCACCAAACGGAAGTTTAAAATTTGCATTTTTTGACAGAACTGATGATGAAAATTCTCCGTATCATGGATTAACTGTTTTCAGCCAGAGTAGTTGTGGGAAAAAAGGATGGAGAGGGTTTAACGGATTTGATGAGCCACTATCAATGAACCGCCCCTGCATTGCAATAGACAATAATGGGAAAACTTATCTGTCAATTGGTCGCAAAGAGTTTGCTCTTTTTCATCAAGTTTGTGACTGCAATAGCGAATACAAAGAAATATTTAGCAACAGCCAAAAATCTGGTGATTTTGTTGATATGGTAATTGATGCTCAAAATGCTGTTCATGTTTTTTATACTTCAAATGATGACAATCAACTATACAACCTTACTGCAATACCAAAGAGTTCAACAAAAGATTGCAATTACCCTCCGATAGTAACGGATTATACAGGAAAAACAAATTTAGCACCAGGAGAAAAATGGACAGGAACAATTAAAGCTTCTGACCCTGAGTGCGATAATATTAAATTCTATTCAATAAGAAAGCCCGATTACTTTACAATAAATGACCATGGAAACGGGACTGCAACGATCCATGCCACAATTCCCGAAGGTGATGGTTTTGGTGAAACTGGAATCACAGTTTTCATACAAGATGATAAACATGAAAATGTTGACAACAAATTAAGTGCAATAACATTTCTATTAAAAGTATCACAAGACGGGAAAGATAAAGGTTCAATAAAAGTTAAAAATAAATGTACTGGTAGCTTGTACTAAAAACTTGATGAAAAAGAAATATAGCCCATAATCGAGTAGCCCGTCCTGCCAGTAAGGACTGACAGCATAATGGCAAAATTTTATGAAATATGAATTAAAACTTACCGAAGAATACAGCGAAACTCAAAATACCGATGCAATTATTCAGGCTGAAGCAGATTTTCTTAATGCATATAAGCAATACTGCAAATGACACAACCGTTAGCGCCATGCCAAAGACAAGTATCATTCATTTATATGCGGAAGCTTGGTGCATTATGTTGCACTTTGCATGTATTATTTGGAGAGTCACCATAGAACCTAGCCTCATAGTGCACTTAAGTGCACTTTCTTTTGATCAAGTCGATTTATTCATTATATTTACAAGCAAAAGAGCTTTACAATGCACTTAGATAAGTTGATTTATACAATAAAGGAACGTAGGGAAAACCTAAAAGTCAATCAAGAGAACTTGGCAAAACTCTCAGGAGTAGGATTAAGAACGCTAAAACAATTTGAAAGTGGTAAAGGTAATCCTACCTTACATACTGTTCATAAGATAGCAGATGTATTAGGATTGGAAATATGCTTAAAGGTTAAAACAAACATAACGGATGAGGAAGGCAAAAATACTGTATAAAAACCAAGAAGCAGGCTCATTGATTCAACATGACAACGGTTCATTTACTTTTAAATATGATAATTCATGGTTTAGCGATGACAATAAGCCTGTTATTAGTTTAACATTTCCGAAATCGCAACAAGAATATCATTCAGAGTTTTTGTTTCCTTTTTTTTATAATATGTTGCCGGAGGGCTCAAATAAGAAGATAGTATGCAAGCTAAACAGGTTGGACCTAAATGACTATTTTGGTTTACTTCTTACAACGGCAAAGAATGATAATATAGGTGCGATAAAAGTTATAAAAGTAGAATAGCAATATGTTTTTTGATGAAATTAAATATTGCCCTGGAACTCTGGCTGAAGGTCATAATACTTATAGTAGAGCTTGTCTTTCAAAAGTATTTAAAGGGAAAAAGGTGAATCATATATTGCCTTATGATTCACCGACTACGAATTCAGAAATGGATGAATTATTTGATAATAATCGTAAACGAATTTCTATTTCCGGTGTACAGGAAAAATTTTCTGTATTACTCGATAAAAACAAATTACGGCTAATTAACGAAGGAGAACAAGGAGAGTATATTTTAAAGCCAATTCCAAGCGCCGGAAAAAGGCCTGAATGTATGCCAGCTAACGAGCATTTGACAATGCAAATTGCAAAACAAGCCTATCGAATAGAAACCGCTGAAAACGCATTAATATTTTTTAAAAATGGTTCTCCTGCATATATAACAAGGAGGTTTGACTTAAAAGAAGATGGTTCTAAACTAGCACAAGAAGACTTTGCTTCACTTTCAGGAAGAACACCACAAACTCATGGAGAACATTATAAGTATACAGGGAATTACTATGAATTATTCAAAATTCTAAAGAAATTTGTGCCTGCATATCTTATAGAAGCCACAAAGCTCTTGAAAATAATCATCTTCAATTACATGTTCTCGAATGGAGATGCTCATTTTAAGAATTTCTCTTTAATGGAAACCTCAATGGGCGATTTTAAATTAAGCCCTGCTTATGATTTATTAAATAGCAGTATACATATTGAAGATAAAGATTTTGCTTTAGAAGATGGACTTTTACCAAAAAGCTTAGCACAAGGAAAAACCATTTCACAAATTAAAATATTATCGAAAAAAGCAGGAATCAGTGAATTAGTTTATAATGACATTATAAATATGATGTTTAATCAAACTGATTTGGTTGAACAATTAACCTTTTCTTCATTTTTGGATAAAAAAACACAAAGAAACTATTTTCAGTCCTATCAAACACGATTAAAAAACCTTAAGAAACAATGAAGTACTGGCGGTATTTGACAAGAT
>CAYUNU010000014.1:11638-20619 GCA_964446195.1 uncultured Porphyromonadaceae bacterium
ATTTCGGGGTATTTATTGAATCCTGTCACGATTTCAATCCTGATTTCCTTTTCAATACTATATATTATTGATTTATATCTGAAGATAGTAAGTTCATGATTTACTAAAAATTATATTTCAATTTTACATAAGCCATCGAATTGTCTTTGTATTGTCCAAAGCGCCCTAATTCGTCCCCTACAAAAATATTCGAGCCTAGCAGGATTGAAAAGCTATCATCAAAATCATATGTAATTTTTGGTCTGATCAGTGCATCTCCATTTGTTAATCCTACATACGCGAATAGGTCAAGATGTAAGGTCTCACGAAACATATCATAGCGAGCTAAAAATGTCATCGTATTTTGAATTTCTTCACCCGCCATTAATCCATCATAATCCAAAACAGTCTCCTGAATAAATTGAGTACTTAATTTTATATCCATTATACTGAAGTCCATGCCAACAAGATAATGCAGATAGTCTTTTTCCACCAATGCGTCTAAGGCCAGTGGATCTGTTGTTTGAAATTGTTTGCCATTATAATAGGCTGCTTCTCCACGTAAAACAACGCCGAAAATTTCGGTACTAAATGAACCTCCGCCCAAAAATAATCTGTGGTGCTGAGGGGTAATATTTAATCCGGTAAGAATAGGACTGCCTGATGACATATCAATTTGCTTAGCAACATGCATGCTTGGGTTATCATCCCAAGTGTATCCTCCCATTAGTTCGAAATCTATTTTTGACGTCAGTGCAGAATATTTCAGGAATAACTCACTATTTTCCAGACTTGGATTAATTGCTGATTTAGACCAATCGAAAGTTGGTGGTGCCATAAAACTGCGATTGACACTCCAGATTGAATTTGAAGCAGGCGTTATTGTTGGGGTAAAGTTAGGTAACCAAATGGCTTCAAATGTGCTGCTACCCAGATAGTAATCGAATTTTACTGCATTAACTCCTGTCCTTATTTCATCAAAATCGGGTAAGAGGAATTCAGTAAGATTAAGAGGTGAAACCACATCAGTAATGAATACACCATCTGCTTTTCCCCATACGACTTGTTGCTGACCAATTCTAATGTCGAAATTATCAAAATACATGTCTAGGTATAACTCCCTAAAGCGTAAATCAAGGCTGTCTGCATTATAGCTGTAAAGCATAGGATTTGCTTTAAAAGCAACCTGGTTACCAGATTTACTAATATCAAGATTTAGTGTATTCTGTAGGATAGAAAAAACTCCAGTATCGTACATAACACCGGTATAGCTTCTTGCAAATCCTGAAATGTCAGCTTTCTGGGCGATTGTAAATTGACTTACTGCCAGTAGCAAAAATATTATTAGTCCTTTTGTTTTCATTATTAATTATTTAAAAAGTTAAAATCTTAATTTTTCTGTCATGATACCAAAGCGGATAACATTTATCTTATGGTTGAAGTATATGTTATAATAATCCATGCCATGATATATTTGGGTAAAGAATCCTATGTCTTCTAAAAATTTTGGATGATAGTAAAATGTAAGGCTTAAGTTAAGCCTGTCTAATGAAAAAGTATTCCAGTTATTCACATTTCCAAACATCCATGTCGACTGAGCTTTTATTGATATACTCGCTTTCTTCTTATTATTCACACTACTATTTTGTGGAATTTTGAAGATTGAAATTGTTGAATTCCATCTGTACATACTGTATATTTCACTCAGTTCTTCTTCTGTTAATCTTGGAGGATGAATTTGCATTGATGAACTGAAAAATTGTACGGCATTATAATTTGAATTATAATTTGTTCTTATGAAACCCAGCTCAAAATAGTTTGTAGCAAAATTCCCATCCTTAAGGTTTATGTCTCCGTTATCAAGACGAAATTCACCATCTTGCCCATTGGAATGATGTGCAAATTTTCCGAATATACTTAAGCTATTTACTTGTGACTTAGGGCTTAATAAGTAATACATATTCATTTGAGGAATATAGCTTGGAGTTCTCACCGGAAATGACTCCTCTTGGTACATTCTGATTATTACTTGTGGCGTAATAACCCCCATCAATCTGGAGTCTTTATTTACACGGAGATAAAAATTGGGGATCAGATTTCCTTCAAACCATAAAGGCTCAATATTCCCAATATCCGTTGGAAAAGTAATATAGCTGTTCCCTTGATTTGCCCAAGCAATTGTGCTTAGCCCTATCTCCTGTATCGCATCATTCTTTCCTTGTGAGATGCCGGAAAAAGAATGCACAATCAGAATAATCGTTATGAAACAAAGTTTTTTCACAATAATTTATAAACCTCTCATCATTATTCTTTCTGAGAATTGTGAATCGGAAATCCCTGTGTTAATTTGAACCTTTTTTAGTGTGATAGTTGTCCGGTGGTTTTTCTGGATATTCTTCATCTCTGAATTTGTTATTACCCAAATACCCGATACTTCCTTGATTTCCTTTATTGATAATATTTTCAGCAACTCTTCATCTTCGTCGTAAAACTCTTTCTTTACACCAATAAAATTTGATTTATTCACCCATACCAATGTTTTCGAGTACATATAATCTTCATCTTTAGGTACACTCTCGACAACATAGCACTCTTTTCCATCCAGAGTTTCTTCACGCAACAATTTATGCTTGTCATCTTCAAGTTTTCGATCTCCGAGGTCATCGTATGTGAAATCAGAACCCATAAAATAATCGCTCTTGCTATCGCTTGATATTCGTTTGGTCTTTTTCAAGGCTGGCAGATATATCCACTGGTCATCACTTTGATCAGAATCATATGACCAACTCATGAATGAAGTATTCTTCACATCTGCTGGCGAAAGGAAGAACATAATTTTCTTTTCAACATCTCCCATATCTTTTAAGTACTGCTTGATTTCCCTAACTCTTTGATCGCCATTGGTGTTGACAAGCGTCATCGCAAGGTTAGAAGTTTGATCCTCGCCTGTTGGGCGGTTATATACTTTGTCGATAATTTCTTTGCCTGTTAAGTTCTGGCCTGAAATCGTAGTGCCGAATCCGAGTGCAAAAAATATTGCAAATAAACCTGTTATAATTTGTGTCTTTTTCATGACTATTTCTCCTTTAATTATTTTGTTTTTTTTACTTTTTTAAAATAGATATTTGACATTTTTAGTAATACCAGCATTATTGTTACTGTTCCTACAAAGCTGGTAAACATATTAAGTGATACTAATGCACCAAGTTCTCTGTTCGGCGGGAATACTGAAAAAATAAGAACCATGAATCCAGCAATTACAACAATGGCATTAAAACTGATTGCCCGGCCTGCATGTGCCATTGTTTGTTGAGCAACAAGCAACTTGTCACTTGATAATGATGCATTATGACGGTATTGTTCAATAAAATGGACAGCATAATCAATCCCAATACCAATCGCTATACTTGATAGAAGTGCTGTAGTGGTATTTAGAGGAATATTGAGGAATCCCATGATTCCAAAACTTATCAAAGCTGTGATGATAATTGGGACAGATCCGATCAGTCCAATTTTAACGCTTTTAAACATCAATGAGAGTAACAGAATAACTATAATCAATGATAGTAACAGACTTTTAATTTGCCCTTCTAATATTAAGTCGCCAAAAATCAAACCCTTATAACCACTACCTGCATAGTTCAATTGAACTCCATATTTTGCAAAATCCTCTTTGTATGTATCGATCAAGTCAATAGCGGAGTTTAATTCCTTGGAATTGTCACTTTTTAGTTGAAATGTGACATTCATTTTTGAATAGTTGTAATCGACTACTTTAGTCAGGTTTTCAGGATCTCCAGACATTTCATAAAGCAGCAAATACTGAGCTATCATTTCTTGATTATCAGGAATTGAGTTGAACTTCTCTTGATCAGCGTTCATCACTTTATTCATGCGCTTTATATAATCAGCAAGCGAAAATGAGTTTCCTACAACATCGAGGTCAGTTACCAGTTGAATCTGCATTTTACTTGCTAAATTTAATACATCCGGATTTTTGAAAACACCCTGTTCACCATCAGAATCCAGAATCAGGTTAATAGATGTAGTTCCGCCAAAGTGATCATTAACAAACTTGTCGGTTTGAACGATGGCGCTATCATCTTCAAATTTATCGAGAAAGCTGGAATTGATCCATATTTTCTGCATCCCAACAGCAGCCAAAATAATGATAGCAATAGTGGCAAATATGGAAACGCTTTTTCGTTTTAGTATCAGCGCTGCAAAATTGTAAGCAAGACCAGATTCTTTGTTTTGTTTAGTTTTCACTGCTTTTTTAGCTTTAGGTAAGCCAAAAATCATTATGCCTGCAGGAATTAAAATCAAAGAAAATAACATCGCCATCAAAACACCAAAAGCCGTAAAAAGACCAAAATACTTAATTGGAAAAACTTCAGAAGTTAGGAGAGAAATAAATCCAACAGCTGTTGTAACTGCAGTCATTACCACTGGTTTCCACATAAAATGCAGCATATCAATACTTGCTTTTTTCTTATCGGCATCAGGGTTTTCTCGCAAATAAAGCTGCAAATGACTATACAAGTGTATAGCGTAGGCAACCCCTATAGCAATCAGCATTACCGGGATCATTGTTGAAACGGCATATATAGGAATATTCAGAGCAGCCATAAGGCCAAATACCCATACTGTACTAAAAAGTACAACAGCCAAAGTAAGCAGTGTGCTTTTCACACTGCGAAGTGTGAGTAGCAAAACAATGGTAATAATAAGCAAAACTATAGGCACCATTTTTTTCATGTCTGCAGGCCCTAGAATTGCCATGGTGCCTTCAACTATCGGTCGGCCTGCTACATGTATTTTTATATCTTCTGTTTCGTATAAAGCTACCAGTCCAAGTATATCTTCATAGAATTCCTGAGAAAACACATCGTCTTTGATCTCTGCAATTATTACTGTTACTGTCTCATCAGTTGAAACCAAGCGACCAAAGATCATTTCATTGTTTCGAACATTATTCTGTATATCCAATAATTCTTCTTTAGAAGAAGGAACTCGTTTATAAAAGGCGTTAACGTCCATCCCATCTTCACTGCCAATAATGTTATCGGCAGTGTATAAAGATGTTACGTCAGTCTTTTCAACCTGCTCCATTTTCTGCAATGTTTTGGTAAGCTGCTTTATGGTGTCTAAGGTGGCTGTATTAAAAATTCCATTCTGGTTTTCAATAGCCAGGATTATTCCATCATTTATCCCAAACCAAACTTCTGCCTGATCGCTATACATGAAAGCAGGGTGATCTTTAGGCATGTATTCGTCAAGATCTGTTTCCATTCTTGACTTTTGCTTCATTTGCATGAAAAAAAGTGCACTTACAATTACAATAACTGCGGCAACAAGCCATGGAACTTTTAAAAGACTTTTTAACATTCTTTCCATTACTATTATTCTATGTTAATTAATATTCACTAACTTTATTTATCAATAAAAAACTCACAAGCTGTGAGTTAATTCGCTATTTTCCTATCAGTAATTTGATTGATTCAATAAGATCTTTGCCCTCTTTTGGCAGATTATATGAGAAGTCTGAGAATTGCCATTTCTTAACAAATAGTCTTAAACTTCCGATTATAATGGTCGCCAAATGGTCAGACCTTATATCTGAACGAATTTCTCCGTTTTGCTGCCCTGCTGATACAATTTCCATCAGGATTTCATGATTCTTATCGATAATTTTAGAAATCTTTGCAATTAACAATGGCTCATTTCTGAAAATTTCTTCAGAAAAAACTACTGAGACCAATGGTGGTTTAGCAGCAAAAGAGGCAAAATGTTTTGTAAACAAGTGTTCAATCTTATCAATTGACTTGTCAACATTTTGTAATTCATTTTTAAATATCTGCTCAGTACTATTTTTAAATAACTCCAAAATAGATATCAAAATATCTGTTTTGCTATCGTAATGTCTGTATATAGCCGGTTCAGTGATACCGATTTTTTTTGAAAGGTTTTTAATTGTTAGTCCCTGTATTCCTTTTTCGTTAATCAGCTCCAGGGCCACTTCAATTATTTCTATTTGTCTTTCTGTTTGCATAATATTTATTCTAATACTTCGGGACAAAGTTAGTTAGTATTAACTATTAATCAAATATATTTTACTTTTTTTCTTATTCAAATAAAAATGTAATGATTACAACGGAACATAAGCCAGTCTTATGTTATAAAATTTAATTAATCACGGCATCAAAAGCCGTCTGTTCCTTATACGCTTCTCCATTTTAACCTTTAAAATAATATTTGGAAAAGTGGAATTAATACATTTATCTTTGTTGGTGAATATTCACTAACTTTGTTTAAACATATATAAAATATGCTTTATAATCTCTTGGTCATTTTGAATTGCTATATAGAAAACACGCAAGGTCTTATTGCTACCGATGTTTATATTAACTATAGGTACTACCCTCTTCGCTCCAGGATCGTAATTTTTGATAAACGAAAAAGTTACTACAGAAGCTAAAAAAATTTCAAAATCATGTTTGTGAATACCAACAAACCTTGTAAGTAAATATATCATGAAAACAACAAAAACTATAATTATTGAAAAAGCCGCCCAGATCATTCTGAATAAAGGATTAGCAGGACTTACAATTCATAACCTTGCAAATGAACTGGACATAAAGGAAAAGCAACTTCACCTTCAACTCTCAAAAGACGATGATATTCTTCAGATGCTCATGCTTGAGCTTGAAGTCGATATTATTGAATTTGTTAAGGAACTAGCCAAAAAAGGTGTGTCGCCAGAAATGGAACTTAAATTACTATTCAAAGGTTTATATTATCTGTTTCAGCAGAAACCTTACTACCTCTCAATCATTTTCGATGAAAGTATAAAAGATAGAGATTATAGTATCAAGAGGTCTTTTCTGCGAATAGGAAATACTGCTGAAAACTATCTTACCACAATTATAGAAGCAGGAAAAAAAGAAAATATTTTCAAAACGGATAAGCCAACCATGTTGTTGGTTGGTAAAATGTTATCTGGCTTTCGCGGATATATGAAAGATGAGCAACGCGTAAATGAATTAATACTTGAATTAAAAACAAGTCAAATTTTTTACACGATCAAAATGAAAAAAACGATACTTTCAGTTCTGCTGATTTTTTTAGTTTCCTTTTCTGTTATTGGGCAAGTAAAAGATACGATACCTGAAATTCGACTTAAACTAATTTCACAGGTAAACCAGGAGAACAGCTATATAACTTTTCCTACTGACATTGGAAATATTGAGCATCTCTGGTTTGAGGGAAATTTAATTCCTAATTTTTATTTGCGCCAGAGCCAGAATTCCCGTTTAATGGGGGTTCTAACACCACAGATTATAATTCACTTGTACCGGAAAGAAATGCTTATCAGTTTTTAAAACATCATTTGAAATTCACCCGGATGCCTTTATACTGGAAGATCTTGCTCTGATTATTATAACATTTACTTCGACCACCGTATTGATGTGTTACGATTTGGACTTATGACCTAGAAATTGAGGTTTTAATATTAAATAGGATAACAATGATCGTTTCCCTTGAAGAGCAAATCGATATAGAATGCACACTGCTTATTTATTTAACCAATCGGCAGTCTAATCAGATGGGCGGTAAACACCATGTCCCCTGATAGTAACAAGCTCCTGACCACCAATAACAAATATTAAAAATTCTTATATAAGGATATGTTTGTCTTTTTATAAGAATCTCTATCTTTGTAGAAACAAAAAATGGAATATCATGGAAATAAACATAGATACAAGTGTTGGTGAGATAGTAAAATATAATTTTAAAACAGCACAAATTTTCGACAATAATAAAATTGACTTTTGCTGTGGTGGAGAGATAAGCCTTTATGAAGCTTGTAAGAAATCAAATGTTGATATAAATAAACTGGTTCCAGAATTAGAGGCTCTGGTTAAACAAAGCGACCCCAATTCAAGATTTATTGACGGTCTGGAATTGAATGAACTTTGCGATTATATAGAAAAAAGACATCACACTTATGTAATTGAGAATATTCCATTTCTTCAACAAAAATTACAGAAGCTTTGCGAAGTACATGGTGAAAATCATCCTGAACTCTTTGAAATAAAAAAACTGTTTGATGGTGCAGCAGAAAACCTTAGTGAGCATATGAAGAAAGAGGAGCAAATTCTTTTCCCTTATATCCGCAAAATGGTTAAATACAAAAAAGAAGCCTTGAATATAGAAGAAGATTTTTGTGTAGCACAGAAAACTATTGATTTGTTGGATGGAGAACATAAAACGGAAGGAGAAAGATTTGAGAAAATTTCGGCACTTACGTCTACTTATACCTGTCCTCCTGATGGCTGCAGTACTTACCAGGTAAGCTATAAAACCTTAGAGGATTTCGAAACCGACCTGCACCGACATATTCATTTAGAAAACAATATTCTTTTTAAGAAAGCTCTGATTTTGGAGAACAAACTAATTAAGTAATAAAATATGCTATCCAAAAGTACAGAGTATGCTATTAGAGCTTTGGTTTTAGTTCAATTGCGAAATTGGGAACAAAAACGACCGGGTGTTGGTGAAATCGCCAAAGAAATTGAAGCTCCGGAAGCTTATACAGCAAAAATACTCCAAACACTTACCAAGAATAAGTTAATGGATTCGATGAAAGGTCGAGGTGGTGGTTTTTTCTTTAAAGACAATCAATCAAACCTGACTATATACGATGTTATTCTGGTAGTTGAAGGTGATGCTTATTTTCATAAATGTGGATTTGGCTTGAAACAATGCAATAACGATAATCCATGCCCATTGCACGAAAAATACAAGGTGGTTCGTGAGGGATTTTTCGATATTGTAAAAACAGAAACCATAAAATCGCTTTCAGAGAAAATTTTACATGGAGAGGCAGTAATAAATAGATTCGATAATTAAAGGCTTTGTATCTGGATACCAATACGAAAGAAACGACAAACAAGTAAAAATAGAATTTTAGATATTTATGAAATTGCTGGTGAAAAAAG
>CAYUNU010000015.1:0-20602 GCA_964446195.1 uncultured Porphyromonadaceae bacterium
AAATTTGTCGTAGGGTTGTTTATGATTAATCCAGAAATTGCCACTAATACCTTGTCGGTGCCATATTTTTTTGCTGATAAAATACTTGCCACTCAAAGCGAGATCGAGCATGAATTGTTTGTTTATTGCCAGGTAGGGGGTGTAATTATCAGTAAAGAAAAGTATATCCTTTATTCGGTTGATATCATTTTGAACAGGCAATCTCCACCCTTCTGGACAAATTCCATTTACCAACTCTCTGCCGTAATCTGTTGCTTCATTCCAGGAGTAGTAAGCTCCATAAAGAGAATCATAGGAGGCATTTGGGTAAGGATATTTTTCTGCTATTGAATTATCAGATGCTTCGAGGCTATCTAGTAAAGGAATTCCATAATTCAGATTCTGCTTCATCCACCATTTGTCGAATAGAAATACTGCCTTATATTTTCGGCCATCTCTTGAGTCGGTGAACACCGAATCGCGTGGTACCGGGACAACCTGAAGGAGTTTGGTGATGGAGGAAGTGTTTTTTTGGTCATCAATAAGTTCGCAGGTGATTGAATAGGTTCCATTACCGGGGAATCTGAATGAAAAGTCCTTCAGTATTGTATAGTCTGATTCCCATTGTCCGTCGGAGTTTATATCCCATCTAACTTTTAGCCTGAAATTATCGGTATAATTATCAGATGAATTTGAGGCATCAAAATGGAAAACTGTGAGAGAGTCTCCAAATCTTGGCTGAATGGAGAAGTCGGCTTCAGGCGCCTGTCTATCTGGTAATTCGCAGGAGCTAAGTATTGAGAAAAAAGTGAAAGTTAGAAGAAGGATTGTACGCGACATTTGTCCTTATATCAGTTCTTGGGGGTGGTATAAAAGTAGCTTTAATTTTTTTTAGTCCGAAATAAATGCATAACATTGCAGAGAATTTTGAGAGAAATGAAACAATTTATTGCACAAGGACATCATCATTACCATCATCATCTGATGGGAAATCCTCATGCAGTAAAGTAAGAACTTAAGATATTTATCTTGAAAAGGCTTGCAGATACTGCAGGCCTTTTTTTTATTAAAGAATATGGAAAAATTAAAAATTGCATTACAAAAATCAGGACGACTGAGTGAGAAGTCGCAGGAAATGATCCAGGAAGCTGGAATTTCGCTAACAAATGGAAAGAGGAATCTTGTGGCACAGTCCAGTTCTTTTCCCATTGAAGTACTATACCTTAGGGATGATGATATTCCCCAGTATGTGGCCGATGGTGTTGCTGACATAGGTATTGTTGGAGAAGATGTATTTATTGAATCGGGTAAAGAGTTGGATATAACTCTTAGACTTGGCTTCAGTCGCTGCAGGCTCTCGCTAGCTTTGCCCAGGAGGTTTAATTACACAGGCATTGAGTGGTTTAGGGGTAAAAAGATAGCCACTTCTTTTCCCGGTATTTTGAAGAGGTATTTGGATGAGAAGGGGGTTGATGCTGATATTCATGAAATAAGCGGATCGGTTGAAATTGCTCCTGCCATTGGTTTAGCTGATGGGATATGTGATATTGTAAGTTCGGGAAGCACTTTGGTTAGCAATGGCTTGGTTGAGGTTGAGAGGATTATGGAATCGGAAGCTGTTGTTATTAGGCGTGAAGCTTTGTCGCAGGAAAAGGAGATGATACTCGAAAATTTCCTATTCCGAATGCAATCTGTTCTGGCTGCCAGGGACAATAAGTACATCCTGTTAAATGCTCCAAACGACAAGTTGGAAGAGATCTGCAGCTTATTGCCGGGAATGAAAAGCCCAACGGTAATGCCACTATCTGACCCTGAGTGGAGTTCTGTACACTCAGTATTGAATGAGAAAACATTCTGGACGGTTATCGATAAGCTTAAGGCTGCCGGGGCTCAAGGTATTCTTGTTATACCAATTGAGAAAATGATTTTATAAGAGGGTTATGAAGACTATTATCAATCCGGAGAGGAATCGGTGGCCTGAATTATGTTTAAGGCCAGAGTTTAATCCTGATGTTTTAGAAAAAGAGGTATTGGCTCTTTTGAATAGGATCAGGATTGAAGGGATACCAGCGATAAATGAATTCACAGAAAAGTTCGATGGGTATTTACCTTCTCCGATACAAATTAGTGAGGATACAATAAGTGGGGCTGGGGATCACATATCTCCTGATTTAAAAAAGGCCATTGACATTGCTGCTAAAAATATCAGAATTTTTCACAGGTCTCAATTGAGGGATGTTAAGGTGGTTGATATTGCGCAGGGTGTTAAGTGTTGGCAGAAGGATGTTGCGATTGAGAGTGTTGGTTTATATATCCCGGGAGGAACGGCTCCCTTGTTCTCTACTGTTTTGATGTTGGGAATTCCTGCAGTAATTGCTGGATGCACAGATATTTCTTTATGTACACCTGCCGGTAAGGACGGTAAAGTTCATCCGGCTATTCTTTATGCGGCCAGTTTGTGTGGAATTGACAGAGTGTACAGGATTGGTGGTGTCCAGGCGATTGGGGCTATGGCATATGGGGTATCACCTATTCTCAAAGCGGATAAGATATTCGGGCCGGGTAATCAGTATGTTACGATGGCCAAGCAGATTGTTAGCAGGCAGTCAACTGCTATTGACATGCCGGCAGGGCCTTCTGAGGTGCTTGTTATGGCAGATGAAACGGCAAATCCGGGATTTGTAGCAGCTGACCTTATTTCACAAGCAGAGCACGGCTCCGACAGTCAGGTTATTTTGCTGTGCCAGTCGGAAAAGTTTGCCGACCAGGTAGGTATAGAGCTAGATGAGATTTTGGAGGCTTTGCCAAGGGCTGAGATGGCAAAGGATTCTCTTAGCAACAGCAAAGCCATTGTGTTTAGCACAAAGGAAGAGATGTTGGATTTCTCAAATTTTTATGCGCCTGAGCATCTTATTATTTCGGTGAAAGGCGCTGGTGTTATTGCTGCGAAAGTTAAAAATGCCGGATCGGTTTTCATCGGGAATTATTCCCCTGAAAGTGTGGGTGATTATGCGAGTGGGACCAATCATACCCTACCAACCAATGGATATGCAAGGGCCTATAGTGGAATCACTACTCAGAGTTTTATGAAAACGATTCAATTTCAAGAGCTTACTTCAGGGGGTTTGGAGAATCTTGGTCCTGAGGTGGTAAGGATGGCCATGGAAGAAGGGTTGGACGGACACGCCATAGCAGTTTCAAAAAGGTTAAAAGAGATCAGGAATGAAAAAATTTGATTCATATAGGTGGTCGCGTCCTAATATCAGGACTTTAGTTCCTTATTCATCTGCACGAGATGAGTTTTCGGGAGACGACTTTGTTTTTCTGGATGCCAATGAGAGTCCTTTTGAAACGGGTTTAAACAGGTATCCTGATCCTTACCAAATGGAATTGAAGGAGAGAATATCACGATTGAAGGCTTGTTCTCCTGATCAATTATTTCTGGGCAATGGTAGTGACGAGGCTATCGATCTTCTTTTCAGATGCTTTACTGTTCCCGGAAAGGACAGGGTATTGTCGATTTCACCAAGTTATGGTATGTATAAGGTTTGTGCTGATATTAATGATGTTGGGTTTGATACAGTTCTTCTTAAGGAGGATTTTTCTATTAATCCTGATGTTATTCTCAGTGCAGTAAGGCCTGAAACGAAGATCATTTTTCTGTGCTCTCCAAATAATCCCAGTGGTAATGCATTAGATTGGGATTCTGTTATTAAGATTCTGGAAAGCTATGAGGGTCTTGTTGTTGTTGATGAAGCCTATCAGGATTTTTCTGAATCCAGGAGTTTTTTGGAATTGTTAGGTGACTATCAGAACCTTGTTGTTTTACAGACCTTTTCAAAAGCCTGGGGGATGGCCGGGGTAAGATTAGGTATGGCTATGGCTGATCCTTCGATAATATCCTATTTAAGAAAAGTTAAATATCCATATAATATAAATACACTCAGTCAGGTTTCTGTTCTGCAGGCATTAGATCGAAAAGAAGCGATTTATAATAACATCAGGATAATTAAAGAGCAGAGGGGTATAGTTGTTGAGGCTTTGAGAAAGATGCCCGGCATTAAGAAGATTTATCCCAGTGATGCTAATTTTGTGTTAGTAAGGATAGATAGTGCCAAAGAGGTGTATAAGAGCTTGTTGGATGAGGGTGTTGTGGTTCGTGATCGTTCGTCGATGCCTCTTTGTGAAGGTTGCCTTAGGATTACTATTGGGACGGAGGATGATAACAAGAAAATGCTATCAGCTTTAACAAAGTTTACACTTAATACTTGAGACTTAAGCCTTTAACTTATAATTGATAATTGTTTTATGAAAAAGTGTTTATTTATTGACAGAGACGGGACTCTGGTTCGTGAGCCGGCGGATGAGCAGGTTGATTCGTTGGAGAAGGTTGATTTCCTTCCCGGGGTTTTTACCTCCTTGGCCCGGATAAGTAAGTTGGATGATTATGAGCTTGTTATGGTGACAAATCAGGATGGCTTAGGGACGGATTCATTTCCTGAGGAAGATTTTTGGCCGGCTCAAAATTTTATTCTGCGATGTTTGGAAGGTGAGGGTATTAGATTTGACAATATTCTTGTTGACAGAAGTTTTCCTGAGGAGGGATTGGATACGAGGAAGCCCGGGATTGGAATGATGAAGGCTTATTTGGATGGGTCGTATGATTTGGCGAATTCTTATGTTATAGGTGATCGTTTATCGGATCTCATGCTGGCTGTCAATCTTGGGGCGAGGAGTATTTTTATTTCGGATTCTGCTTCCAGTGTCCAGGAGCTTCCCGGAGATGCAATAGAGGGTATTGCATTGCAAGCATCGGGATGGAGTGAGATTGAGGAGTTTTTATGTAATAGGCAGCGTGTGGCCAAGGTTGTGAGGAAGACACGGGAAACGAGGATTGAAATTAACTTGAATCTTGATGGTGAAGGTAAGGCTGATATTTCTACGGGGCTTGGTTTTTTTGATCATATGTTGGAGCAGATAGCCAGGCATGGTGGTATTGATTTGAGTGTTAAGGCTGATGGCGATTTGCATATTGACGAGCACCATACGGTGGAGGATACGGCTATTGTTTTAGGAGAGGCTATGGTGAAAGCTTTGGGTGATAAGAAGGGGATATCCAGGTATGGATTTGTGGTTCCGATGGATGATTCGCAGGCGAAAGTAGTTCTTGATTTTGGTGGTAGGCCATGGTTTATCTGGGATACGGAGTTTAGAAGAGAGAGGGTTGGTGATGTTCCGACTGAGCTTTTTTCTCATTTTTTCAAATCTTTTTCTGATGCAGCTGCATGTAATCTGCATATTGAGGCGAGCGGAGACAATGAGCACCATAAGATTGAGGCTATTTTTAAAGCATTTGCGAGAGCTATCAGGATGGGGATTAAGAAGATTGATGATCAATTACCTAGCACGAAAGGAGTTTTATAATGAGGCCGGAGGTAGCAATAATTAAGTATAATGCCGGGAACATAGGTTCTGTGGCCAATGCGATGAGAAGGCTTGGTGTTGAGGCTCTTGTTACGGATGATGCTGAGCTGATCAGGAATTCGAGGAAAGTAATTTTCCCGGGAGTGGGAGAGGCGAGTACAACAATGAAGTATCTTCGGGAGAAGGGTATTGATGAATTGGTCAGGTCGCTGGAGCAGCCAGTGCTAGGTATTTGTTTGGGTATGCAGTTAATGTGTTCTCATTCTGAGGAAGGTGATACGGCGGGTTTAGGGATTTTCGAGGAGAAGGTGAAGCTTTTCAGGATAGGGGAAAAGGTTCCTCATATGGGTTGGAATGATATAGGTTTACGGGATGATCCTCTGTTAGGGGGTTTGGTTGATCCGGCGCACTTCTATTTTGTTCACTCTTATTATTGTGAGACAGGATTCTCAACGCGTTCTGTTTGCACATATGAGATTCCGTTTTCTGCTTATTTGCAGAAGGATAATTTTTATGCGGTTCAGTTTCATCCTGAGAAGAGTGGGCCACTTGGAGCACAAATTTTAAAAAACTTTATTGAATTATGATAGAACTTATTCCCGCAATTGATTTGATAGGTGGATCCTGTGTCCGTCTTGTTGAGGGTGATTTCAGCAGGAAAACTGATTATGGCAAAGATCCTGTTGAGATGGCTGTTTTTTTCGCAGATGCTGGATTTAGGAGGCTTCATGTTGTAGATCTTGATGGAGCCAGGACAGGCAGTCCGGTTCATATTTCCTTGTTGGCTGAGATGGCTAAACAATCCCGGCTCAGTATTGATTTTGGTGGGGGAGTGAGGGATGCTCAGCAGTTTGAGGGCATTTTGAAGGCAGGAGCAAAGCAGGTAAGTTTGGGAAGTATTGCAGTTAAGGAACCGATTCTTGTTGAAAATTGGATTAATGATTTTGGGGCAGAGACTATTTTCCTTGGGGCAGATTTAAAGGATGGTAAGGTTGCAACTCATGCGTGGTCGGAAATAAGTGATTACGGGATTATTGAATACCTGGAGTTTTGGATTGCCAGGGGCATTAAGAAAGTATTTTGCACTGATGTAAGTAAGGATGGAAAACTATCAGGTCCGGCATTAGATTTATACATCAGGATAAAGAAGGTTTTTCCTGATTTATACCTTACGGCCTCTGGGGGTGTTGCTGTTGTGGATGACATAAGGGCGCTTGAGGATGCCGGGATAGATGCTGTTATTTTCGGCAAGGCTTTCTATGAGGGTAAAATCAGGATATATGAATTAAACAAATGGTTATAATATGTTGGCTAAGAGAATAGTTCCTTGTTTGGATATTAGAAATGGGACGACTGTTAAGGGTATTAATTTTGTTGGGATTCGTGAGGTAGGTGATCCGGTTGAGCTGGCTGCCAGGTATGTTGATGAGGGAGCCGACGAATTGGTTTTTTTGGATATCACTGCTAGTCATGAAGGCAGGAAGACCATGCTTGATTTAGTTAGAAGAATTTCACGTGACATAAATATTCCCTTTACGATTGGTGGTGGGATAAATGATTTTTCGGATGCTGATAGCTTGCTCGCTGCCGGAGCGGATAAGATTTCCGTGAACTCTGCTGCCGTCAAGAATCCCGAATTGATCAGTCAGTTAGCCAAGGGTTTTGGCAGTCAGTTTGTGGTTTTAGCTATTGATGCTAAGCAGGAGGCGGATATGTGGACGGTATATTTACATGGAGGGCGTATACCTGTCGACAGGACTTTGTTTGAGTGGGCCAGAGAGGGGCAGGAAAGGGGATGCGGGGAGATATTATTCACCAGCATGAATCACGACGGGACTAAGAATGGGTTTGCCAATCAGGCGCTTAGGCAGTTGTCAGAAGAGCTCAGTATCCCTATTATTGCATCTGGGGGGGCAGGTAGTGTTCGGGATTTTATTGATGTATTTGAAGATGGGAAGGCGGATGCTGCTTTGGCGGCCAGTGTTTTCCATTTTGGGGAGATTCCAATTCCACAGTTGAAAAGGCAACTTGCTCTGGCTGGTATTTCGGTTAGGGAGAGTATTCCTCTTATTGGAGAATAAAAATGAACAATTTAAAAGACGATGATATGCAGAATATAGATTTTAAAAAAGGCAATGGTTTGGTACCGGTGATTATTCAGGATTATCAAACACTGAAGGTATTGATGCTTGGTTACATGAATGAGGAAGCCTGGAAGAAGACTAATGAAACAGGCCTGGTTACTTTCTATAGTCGTTCCAGAAATGAGTTATGGACTAAGGGGGAGACGAGCGGTAACTTTTTGGAAGTTAGTGAGTGCATGCTTGATTGTGACGATGACACTATCCTTATTTTGGCCAAACCGAAGGGACCTGTTTGTCATAAAGGTTCGGATACATGTTTTAATCAGGTTAATAAATCAAATTTATTTTTTCTGGAGTATCTACAGGATCTTATTGATGACAGGAAGCTCAAGATGCCTGAGGGGTCCTATACAACGAAATTATTTGACAAAGGGGTAGGTCGTATTGCTCAGAAGGTAGGAGAGGAAGCTGTGGAGACTGTTATTGAGGCTATGGGTGACAATGACGAATTGTTTTTGAATGAGGGGGCTGATCTTCTTTATCATCTGATTGTTTTGCTTACTCAGAAGGGCTATGGGATCCAGGATATAGTTGAAGTTTTGGCTTCGCGGCACAAATAGAAAAAAGGCCTCATCTTTCGAATCGGCCTTTAAAATCATTTGGGAAGATATATGGAAGAAAGTGATGTTTTGTTTTGAAAAGGTTGGCCCAACTAAAGTGTGCTAGTTCCTTGAAAAGTGTGAATCTTTTTGCTAACGGTGTCCCCCTTGCCGTTTTGCTTGTTTCACTTTTTCTGGTTCAGCCAAACCTCTCTTCTTTAATTCTGGTTTTAGCTACACCCGTTGGGCCAACCGATTACCCTTGTCTTTCCGATTTAAAAGTAAAACAACCTTTTGTAAATAACAATAGCTCAGTGTGTTAAAGGTCGGCTAAGTTGTTAATGCGGTTGTTTGGTAATGTAAATGCGTAAATATGGTTTATAAATGTCGGGCATGTAAGTTATGTAGAAATTGACATATTTAAAAAGTTATATCTTTGGGCACTAATACTATGCATAAAATAGTTTTTTTTGCGTTAGTTTTTTTGAAAGTTGAATACAGAAAATACTTATATACAGATGGATAAGAGATTTAGTACTCTGCAGGAGATGCTAAAGAATAGCTTTAGTACTTACAGTGATGAGCCGGCCCTGGGTTATGTTGATGGATTGGATATGACCTATGGTGATATTAAGGAAGAGGTTGAGCAGCAGATTTTCAGGTTGGTTAAGATTGGCATAGTGCCTGGGGATAAGGTTGCTATTGTTGGAGCCAACTCGGTAAACTGGGTGATCTCCTATTTTTCCATTTTGTCGATGGGAGCAGTAGCTGTGCCCATTTTGCCTGATTTCACTACTGAAGAGATTTCAAATGTTTTGCTTCATTCAGAATCGCGACTAGTTTTTATATCTGGGAGGCTTTTGAGCAAGGTTAATGATCAGGCCAGGTCTGCTTTGGGGGGTATGATTCTTCTGGACAATATGGGTGATTTGGATAAGAGTGCTGCATCCGTTGATACAGGGTTGGTTGAAGCATATACTCCCATGGGAAGTTTATCTGTTGATCATTTTGAGGTTAAGCCTGATGATTTAGCTTCAATTATTTATACCTCCGGTACAACGGGAAGTTCCAAGGGTGTTATGCTTAGTCATAGAAACTTGAGTGTTAATATTCATCAGTGTGCTGAGGTTGAGCCTTTGCAGAAAGGTGAGGTATTTCTTTCGATGCTTCCATTATCTCATACTCTTGAGAATACAGGAGGTTTGATGCTTCCATTTTCCTTTGGAGGTCTTGTAAAGTATCTCACAAAGCCTCCAACTCCATCTGTTTTGATTCCTGCATTGAAGAAGGTCAGGCCAACATATTTAATGACTGTTCCTCTTGTTATTGAGAAAATTTTCAAGCTTCAGATTAAGAGTAAGTTTAATAAGAGTCCCCTTCTCAGGAGGGTATATCGGATTCCTGCTTTCAGGAAATTTCTTCACAAGATGGCTGGTAAGAAGTTATATGAGACTTTTGGAGGGAGGCTTAAGTTTTATGGAATTGGAGGGGCCAAGCTTGATGCATCTACCGAAAGGTTTTTAATTGAAGGAAAGATCCCTTATGCTATTGGTTATGGTCTCACTGAGACATCTCCTTTTGCTTGTGGTGATGGAGTTAAGCACACACGTTTTCAGTCAACGGGCAGACCTGTTAAGTCCATTGAGATGCTAATTAATAATCCTGATTCTAAAACAGGGGAAGGTGAGATTTGGGTAAGGGGAGAAAATATCATGAAGGGTTATTATAAGGAGCCCGAGTTGACTGCTAAAGTATTATCCAAGGATGGATGGTTCAGGACTGGTGACTTAGGCTTATTGGATAAGGAGAACTATCTTTATATTAAGGGCAGATTAAAGAGTGTTATTGTGGGTTCATCAGGAGAGAATATTTACCCTGAGGAGATTGAGTCGGTGATAAATCGTTTTCAGCATGTTTTGGAATCCGTTGTTGTAGAGCGTAAGGGGAAATTAGTTGCTTTAGTTCATTTCAATATTGATGAGCTTGAGGGACAGTTCAAGCATATGAAAGATGAGGCCATAAAGCATGTGGAAGCTAAGAAAGCTGAGTTGTTACTTGAACTAAGAGAATTTGTTAACAGCAAGGTCAACAGTTTTTCAAGAATACAGCTTGCGGTATTTCAGCATGATCCTTTTGAGAAGACTGCCACCAAGAAGATTAAGCGGTACCTTTATAAGTAAGATACAGGTTACAAGATACAAGATACAAGTTGCAAGTTGCAAGAGTGAAGTTTTTTTTTTTGCCACCTGCCACTTGCCACTTGTGACTTGAATTTTATATGATTACAATTTTTTGGATTTTGTCTCCTTGTCGTATTTCGTCGATAACTTCTAGTCCTTCAACGACTTTACCAAAGCATGTATGGTTTCTGTCGAGATGAGCTGTATTATTACGGCTATGGCAGATAAAGAATTGTGATCCGCCTGTATTTCTTCCGGCGTGGGCCATTGAAAGCACTCCTCGGTCGTGGTATTGGTTTTCACCATCAAGTTCACAATCGATGCTATAGCCTGGGCCACCTGCGCCGGTTCCGTCGGGGCATCCTCCTTGAATTACAAAATCAGGAATTACTCTATGAAATGTCAGTCCATCATAAAACCCTTTTTCTGAGAGGGTAATAAAATTTTCCACTGTTTTTGGAGCATCTTCTGCAAAAAAATGGACTTTCATTAGTCCTTTGTCGGTATGAATTTCAGCTATTTTCATTTGATAAATATTTTTAAAAGAGGCGCAAATTTACAATTTCTCATTGATTAGGCGAAATTACATTTCCACGATTGAGATTATTGAGTCTTTAACTTTGCGATCGATTTCAAATTTGATATTAGAATTAAATTTTATTTGGTTGAATTTTTCTCTTGACAAGCGGTATTGCGCATTTTCTCCTTTTTCGTTTTGCTTAATGTTTACTCTGTACTGCACGTCCTTATATTTTTGCAAAAGTTGAAGTTGTTCGGGTCGGGTTACGATTTCTGCGTCATTGTTTTGAAAAACATCTTTGAACTCGGGATCAATAACAGTGTATTGTTTTGCTGTTTCAATCATGATAACTTCGAATGAGTTATTTAGGTATCCGCTTATCATTCGGTATTCAATCTGGCCTACTTCCTGATGGCCTTTATACTCCTGGTAAATTGTCCAGCCGATGATGATAGCTGCCAGTGCCAATGCGAAAGCACGGCCTGGTCCTCGTTGCTTGGATAGGCTTGCCATAATTAGATGTTTTTTTGTTAGGATTTCAAAATTAGCTAATAAATCTTTCAATTTTCCTTATCATACCAGGAAAAATGTAGAGATGCACTGGTAGTGTTAAGTACCAATATATCCGACCGAAAATACCTGTTGGACGGAATATTACTTTTTGGTGCAGGTAGTTACTCTCATTTTCTTTTTTGATAGAAAATTCCAGCCACACTTCACCGGGTGTTTTCATTTCCCCGTAGAGTAGGAGTCGTTTATTTTTATTATCAGCAACCAGAACCCTCCAAAAATCCAGTGAATCACCCGGTTCCAATTTCGTAGGGTTTGTTCGTCCGCGTCTGAGGCCTACTCCTTTAAAGAGGGTGTCCAGGAATCCTCTGAATTCCCATAGCCATGTGGCGTGGTACCATCCTCTGTCGCCGCCAATTGCCATAAAATTTAATAGCACTTTATTTGGGTCCTGATTAATTTTGATTTTTCTAAAATCATTAATAACGCCGAAAGTAGGAATAGTGATATGATCCTGTACTTTGTTTTTCACTTTGCCACTGGCGAAAGAATCTTTCCAACTGCTTACAACATCATTTTGGGCGATTATCTGAAAGGCCAGAGTGATTGCTTTTTCATAGCAAATAGGTTTGATACCGATTTTTTCATTAAGGTCATTGGGTTGGCAAATGACATCTACTTTCAGGCTATCCACGAGGTTTCTAGCGAGAGCCCAATTTGTTGAGGTTATCATAGCGAGCCAGTAGGATGAGAATCTGGGGGATATCAGCGAAGAGGTATATATTCTTCTTTTAAGATTTCTCACTTCTGCATATTTTAGCAACATCTCTTTGTAGCTCAGAATCTCAGGGCCTCCAATATCAAAGGTTTTGTTTTCAGTATTTTTAATTTTTAGTATATCTACCAGGAAATGCATGACATCTCGAATTGCCAGAGGTTGGCATTTTGTTGTGAGCCATTTTGGTGCAATTAGCACAGGAAATTTTTCAACCAGGTCGCGTATTATTTCAAATGATGCGGAGCCTGAGCCAACGATTATTCCTGCTCTAAAGGTTGTAACAGGAATAGGTCCATCCTGAAGAATTTTTTCTACTTGTAATCTGGAGGCAAGATGGGTTGATAATTTTTCTTCATTAGATATCCCGCTGAGATAGTACAGTTGTTTAACTTTTCCTCCATCGATCATTTTCAGGAAGTTAATAGCAGACTGAGCTTCCAGTTCCATAAATGTTTTGGACGAGCTGGTCATTGAATGAACCAGATAATATGCCGCATCAATGTCATCAGGAAGTTGTTCGGCTTTTTCGGGTATTAGCAGGTCGGCTTCATAAAGCACCACCTCCTTCATATATTTTTCAGGTGTTAAATGAAATCTGTCCTTGTCTCTCACCAGGGCACAGACTTCATGTCTTTCCCTAAGTAGGGCTGGAATTAGTCTTTTGCCTATGTACCCGGTTGCTCCTGTAACAAGAATTTTCATGCAAAACAATTAAAAAGGCTTTAATGCCCTGTAAATTAGCAGTGTTAAAGCTTTAGATGGGTTTTTTACATCAGGCAATATAATAATTTTCATTTATCAATTTAGTTATCAGTTTATTGTGAAAATGCAAACACACCGATATTGATTAGTTGAAAAGGCGATTAGATCAAATATTTATTAGCCAAGTTGGGGATATTTATATCATTTTTAGCGGCATTATGCTTATTTTGGGGGCCTAATAATCAAAAATTATTTTATATGGGTATGAGAAAATTTATGAAGAGCCTTGGGATGTTTTTTGTGGGAGTATTTCTTTTGACTACCAGCGTGTTGGCTCAGGAGGCTACAAGTTGGAGGGGGCCTGAAGCGTCTGGGTTTTATCCTGATGTAGACTTATTAGGTTCCTGGCCTGAAGGGGGGCCGGAGATGCTTTGGAATACTGATGGTATTGGGAAAGGTTTTTCTTCGCCTGTTTTCGCAAATGGGAAAATATACATTACTGGCGTTTTGGGTGATGAGGGTTATATTTTCGTTATGGATATGAGCGGAAAGATTGTTAAAAAATTTCCTTACGGAAAAGAATTTACTGAAAGCTACCTTGGTTCCAGATCTTCTGTCACCGTTGTTGGGGATATAATATATATGTTGAGTGGGTTGGGCAGGCTTGTGTGTATGGAGGCAGATGGCAATATCAAATGGGCCAAGGATTTGTTCAGCGATTATGATGGCAGGAATATCAGGTGGGGCATAACCGAGACTGTTCTGGTTGATGGGGATGTTTTGTATTGTACGCCAGGGGGAGAAGTTAATAACGTTTTAGCTTTGAACCGTCACACCGGTGATTTGATTTGGTCTACCAAGGGTAAATCAGAGAAGTCCGGATATTGCACACCCTTAATGGTTGAGTTACCCTCCAGAAAGCTTTTGGTTACGATGACAGAGAATCATATTTTGGGTATGGATGCTAAATCAGGGAATTTGCTTTGGTCTTATCCACAAACTAATCAGTACATGGTCCACGCCAATACTCCTGTTTACCATGATGGAGCTATTTTCTGTTTTAGTGGTTATGGTCAGGGAGGTGTGATGCTGGATATTAATGAAGATGGAAGCAAGGCTGAGAAGAAATGGTTTAGCAGCATGATGGATAGTCGCATGGGTGGAGCTGTTTATTACGATGGATATATTTATGGCTCGGGGGATAAAAGCAGGGTATGGTTTTGTACCGAATGGGAGAGTGGTGACACTACATATACCAGCAAGGAGATTGCCATCGGAGTAGTAATTATGGCTGACGAGAAATTGTTCTGTTACTCTCAGCGAGGAGAGTTAGCTATGGTTAAGGCTGATCCTAAGGAGTTCAAGCTCCTTGGTGAAACAAAGGTTGAGTTAGGAACGGAGCAACATTGGGCACATCCTGTGATACATCAGGGCATACTCTATGTTCGTCACGGAGAGGTATTAATGGCCTATAAGATCAAGTAGGATTGGAATATTATTGAAATTGAATAAGCGGATACAAAATATTGCAATTTACGGTGTTTTGCTTGTTGGAGCACTTTTTATTACCTGGTGGCTTACTGCTAATCCGAGTAGTGGCTTGAGTGTCAGTGAGCCTGGTATGGATAATCGTGGGGATGGGGTTGCCTTTATTCAGGATGTTAAGATAGGTGAGATTTTTAATGAGTTGGGTTCATCTGAGAGTGAATTGACGGAAAAATGGCAATCTTTCAGGGGGGGGAATCAGGATAATATAAGCAGGTCTAAGGTAAACCTGATAGATAAATTCAAGGACACCATTCCTGATATCATGTGGCAGGTTGAGTTAGGTGAGGGTCATTCCGGGGCAGTTATTTACGAAGGAATAGTTTACCTTTTGGATTATGATGAAGAAGAGGGGGCTGATCTTCTCAGGAGCTTTGATTTGGTTAGTGGTAAGGAGTTATGGCAGCGAGGTTACCATGTCCATGTAAAGAGGAATCACGGCAAGTCGCGTACCACGCCGGCAGTAACGGAGAAGTATATTGTTACGATGGGCCCCAAGGCTCATGTTATGTGTGTTAATCGGGAGGATGGATCCATGCGTTGGGGCATTAATATAGAAAAGGATTATCAGACGGAGATTCCAATGTGGTATACCGGGCAATGTCCATTGATAGATGATGGTGTTGCTGTTATTGCTAGTTGTGGTAGCAGTTTGATGCTTGGTATCGATTGTGAAACGGGAGAGGTATTGTGGGAGACGCCCAATCCCAAGGGATGGAAGATGTCGCATGCATCTGTTATGAAGATGGAATTTGCCGGTAAGAAGATGTATGTGTACAGTGCTATAGGTGCGGCTTTTGCTGTTTCTGCGGAGGGATCTGACAGGGGTCAGGTTCTTTGGGAGACAGAAGAGTGGAGGCATGATGTTGTTGCTGCTTCGCCGGTTTGCATGCCTGAGGGTAAAATTTTCCTGAGTGCTGCTTATGGAACCGGATGTATGGCTTTGCAGTTGCGGGAGTCTGAGGGTGAGATAGTTGTAGACATAGTAGATCAGTACAAGCCGGGGGAAGGTTTGGCTGCTGAGCAGCAGACACCCATTTTTTATCAGGGGCATCTTTTCAGTGTACTTCCCAAGTATGCTGCTTCATTGAGGAATCAATTTGTTTGTGTTGATCCTTCCGATTACCGTAAAATGGTGTGGACCAGTGGTAAGAGTGCGCGATTTGGGCTTGGTCCGTATATTCTGGCTGATGGTAAATTCTTTATTTTGAGTGATGAAGGGGTTCTTACAATTGCCAGGGCGAGCACTGATAAATATATTGAACTTGATCAGGTAAAAGTTTTTCCTGATGGCCATGATGCCTGGGCACCTATTGCAGTTGCTGATGGTTACATGGTGCTTAGGGATTCGAAGGAGATGGTTTGTATAAGATTAATAGAAGGAGGGTAGGTTATGCAAAAAAAACTGATTTATACTTTTCTGGGAGTTATTGCTATTATAATTGTAGTGATTGTTGTGGTAGATATTTTAGGCTCCAGACCGGAAAAGCGCGGTAACAATCCTTTCTCTTTGAATGTTGATGAATACAGGGATGTTGACTCTGCGCTTATCCTTTATAAGGAAACCAGAAACCTTAAGTTGCAGTCTGTTGAATACCGGGGGATAGATATTTCGGGTGACAGCTTATTTGTTATTTCTGATAATTACCTACAGTTGATCAGTGCCAAGGGGCAAGAGCTTGGGAAATTTGAATTACCAGGATCGCCCAGAGCTGTTCTTGCCCATGGTGACATGATAATTATTGGCTTTTTACAATCGGTTTCAATTTTTTCTTTAGAAGGTGAGAATTTATCGGCATTTAATCCGATAAATGACAGTGCGGTAGTAACCAATATGGCTATTGTTGGCGATTATTTATTTGTAGCGGATGCCGGGAACAGGCAGGTTTTGAGGTATACCATGGATGGCGAGTTAGTTGGGAGTTTTCATGGCAAGAGGGAATCGGATGATGTACATGGGTTTATTATTCCTAGCGCAAATTTTGATTTAGTTAACAATGATGGTGAGCTGTGGGTTGTTAATCCTGGTATGCACACCTTAGAGAATTACTCAGAGGAAGGTGAATTGAGGGGTTATTGGGAGAGTATTTCGATGACTATTGAAGGTTTTGGGGGATGTTGTAATCCAGCGAGGATCTCTGTGATGCCAAGTGGACAATTTGTCACTTCTGAAAAAGGGTTGATCAGGGTTAAAATATATGATCAATCGGGTAAATTTGTCGGGGTTGTTGCGCCACCGAAGAAATTTGATGAGGATGGTCATGCTCCGGATATCGCTGTTTCTGAAGAAGGGATAATATATGCACTGGATTTTGACAGGAAGCTGATACGAATCTTTGAAGAGAAGTAAGCATGGACAGGAAGAGTTTCATTAAAGATACAGGACGATGGACCATACTGGCTGTTTTAGCAGGCATGGTATTTTTTATGGTGCGTAACAGGACTGTGGATCATAAATATTCCTGTTCGGAGAATGAGTTTTGCAGGGATTGCAGCAAATTTGGGTCATGTAGTGAGCCTCAGGCCAAAGAACAATCTTGATATGGGAAAGAAAAAGAATTTTAACAGGAGGGAATTTATCGATAGGGGCATGCGACTGACCTTATTGCTTGCGGTAGGTGGAGTTAGTGGTCTCTCTGTTATTAATGCTTCGGGCAAGGGTTATGTATGGCAGATTGATCCATACAAATGCACTCAATGTGGAAGGTGTGCTACTGCGTGTGTTAAGACTCCTTCTGCGGTTAAATGCGTACATGCTTATGATGTATGTGGCTATTGTGATTTGTGTGGAGGATATCTCAGGCCTGGGTCTAATGCCAGGAGTACAGCTGCTGAGAACCAGTTGTGTCCTACGGCTGCAATAGAAAGAAGGTTTATTGAAGAGCCATATTACGAATATATAATTAATGAGGATTTATGCATTGGTTGTGCCAAGTGTGTTGAAGGCTGTTCCTCTTTTGGTAACGGGTCGTTACAATTGCAGATCAGGCATGACCTATGTCTTAATTGCAATGAATGTGCTATTGCCAGGGTTTGTCCGGGAGATGCTATTTCAAGAGTCCCTGCAGACCAGCCATATATGATAAAAGGTCAATACGATCCTCAGACTTAAAACGGAACTGTGAGAAACAAATATCTCAGGATACTATTAATAGTTTTGGGCTTGTTGCTCTCTGGAAATCTTTACTCTCAAAACAGGTTTCCCAAGCCGGAGTTTGAAACAGGCTATGTTCAGCCATCACCGACTACGCCTGAACCCCGGGCTTTTGCTTTTGAGTATGTAGATGTAATTGTTTTAGTGGCAGTTCTTCTGTTGATTAGTTTTTTTATTTTCAAGAAGAGATCACGAAGGGGCATACTCTGGACTTCAATTTTTTCACTTATTTACTTTGGATTTATTCGAGCTGGGTGTATTTGTTCGATAGGTGCTATACAAAATGTCAGTCTTACTCTAGCTGACCCCAATTATGGTATTTCCATTGTGGCTCTGTTATTTTTTATTATCCCTTTGGTTTTTGCTCTTTTTACCGGGCGAACTTTTTGTGCAGGTGCATGTCCACTTGGTGCCATCCAGGATTTAGTGATACAAAAGCCCATACAGCTACCTGTGGCTCTTCAGCGGGGCTTGGGGATGATTCCGTATTTATATCTGGGTCTTGCGGTGTTATATGCTGCTACCGGGACAGATTTTATTATTTGCCGGTATGATCCTTTCATTGGTATTTTCAGGATGGATGCTCCTTTTGCGATGATTGCTCTTGGGATAGGCTTTTTGCTGGTCGGTATTTTTGTTGCCAGGCCTTATTGTCGTTTTTTCTGTCCATATGGAGTATTGCTCAAATGGATGTCGAAATTTAGCAGGCGACATCTCAGTATAACACCTTCAGAGTGTATCTCATGCAAGTTATGTGAGAGTTCCTGTCCTTTTGATGCAATAAATATTCCTGATGAAAGCATTCAGAAAAAAGATATTTCGAAAAATGTTAATCGCTTCCTCATATTTAGTTTACTGATCCCTGTTTGGATGGCACTTGGTGTATTTGTAGGGCATCAATCTCATGTATTTCTATCCAAGGGGAATCCCCAGGTTTATCTTGCCGAGTTGCTTATATCACATCCGGAGCTTAAGAGTGATCCGGAGAATCTGGATATACAGGCATTTATGCAATCGGGGAAATCGATGGATACTTTAGTTGAGGAGGCTGGTGTTATTCGGGTTAAGTTTAAAATTGGAAGCTGGATTCTTGGAGCTTTTCTAGGATTGGTCTTTGGGATTAAGCTACTCAATCAGTTTGTTTACAGGAAGCACGAGAGCTATGAGCCTGATAAGGGAGAATGCTTAAGTTGTGGAAGGTGTATGGATTATTGTCCTGTTGAATCATGAAAATGGTAATTGATGGAAAAGAAGGATAAAATAAAGTTATTAAGTCAGCTGGCCTTGGTTTTAGGAGGGATTAGTTTTTTTATTGCAATAATATTATTGCTCAATTACTGGAATATTCAGAAGACTGATCCTCTTGAGAGCGGTGCTTTGGAGGCTCTGGTGGAACGGCTGAAAGAGGAGCCCAATAATGATGCATTAAAACTAGAGATCAGGCAGCTGGATCTGCTTGCGAGGAAAGCTTACTTCACCAGTCATTGGCAGGTAAGGACGGGTGGTTTTCTGCTTTTATTCTCCTCGATACTGCTTGTTTCCCTTTTAAAGATATTGTCTGATATGAAAAAGAAAATAGAATTGCCCGTAGTAGAGACTGAGAAAGGTATGATAGACAGGATGCTTACGCAGAGGTGGATAGGGTTGGTTGGTATTATTCTTGTCACGGGAGCCTTACTTGCATCATTTACGAGTAAAGATTACCTGGGTATGTATGAATCGGCAGGGTCGGTTACTGAGGTGGTGGCTGATACTGAGGATGGAATTGAACTTATTGAAGTAGTAAGTATGGATCAGGATGATCAGCTTGATGATAGCTCTAATAATAATGCCGAGAGTTCGGGAATAGTTGAGGACGAAGGTTTAGTTGTTGAAAATGAAGCTAATATCGGCGATGTTGATAAGGAGGTCATCGTTGCCAAGACTGCCATTGAGCCAAAAGCCGGGAAGAGTACTTATCCTGATTTGGCTGAAATAAGAAAGCAGCATAGCAGTTTCAGGGGGCCTCTAGCACAGGGTATATCTTATCATCAAAACATTCCTATTTCCTGGGATGGATCTGCTGGGACAAATATCCTCTGGAAGGTGGAGGTTCCTGTAGCGGGTAATAGTTCCCCGGTCATTTGGGGTTCTCGCTTATTTGTATCCGGGGCAGATGCTCAGGGCCGCTGGGTTTATTGTTATGACAGAAATTCAGGGAAGTTATTATGGGAGCATGAGGCAAAGGGTATTGAAGGCTCGCCTACACCTCCACCAAAGACTACTCCAGATACTGGTCTTGCGGCTCCCACGTTGGCTACAGATGGTGAGCGGGTATATGCTATTTTCGGGACCGGGGATATTCTTGCTTTAGATAATTCGGGTAAGCGTTTGTGGGCTATGAATCTTGGTGTTCCTGATAATCATTATGGGCATTCATCATCGCTTATTAGCTGGAAAGAGAAGCTTATTGTTCAGTATGACTCAAATGCCTCGGGCAGGTTATTGGCTTTGAATGTATTGGATGGGAGTATTTTATGGGATGTGTCCAGGGATGTTCAGATTTCGTGGGCTTCTCCTGTATTAGCTGAGATAAATGGTAAATACCAGATTTTAACCACTTCGGCTCCTGATGTTATTGGTCATGATTTAGAAACAGGAAAAGAGCTTTGGAAGGTAGAGTGTATGATGGGAGAGGTTGGTCCTTCTGTAGGCTTTGCGGATGGCTTGGTTTACCCCTCAAATGAATATGCCAGGATGGTTGCTATTAAGCCTGGAGAATCTGGAGCAGAGATAGTATGGGAACAGGATGAGTACCTGCCTGAAGCCTCAAGTCCGGTTGTAACAAATGACTTAGTATTTTTAGGTACCAGTTATGGTGTTTTCGCTTGTTTTGATGCCAAGACTGGCGATATGTTATGGGAGCATGAGGGTAACACTGGATATTATGGTTCCCCTATGGCAGTTGATGGTAAGATTTATGTGATGGATATGAGTGGTACATGTTATATTTTTGAGATTAACAGGGAGTTGAAGGTTTTAGGCGAGCCAAAGCTAGGAGAGAAATCGATTGTAACACCTGCTTTTGCAGAGGGTCGGATATATCTACGGGGAACAAAATATTTATATTGCATAGGAGGCTAGAAGG
>CAYUNU010000016.1:0-15144 GCA_964446195.1 uncultured Porphyromonadaceae bacterium
TCCCAATTCATTCTCTTACAAAATTAGCCTGGCTGAGATCTCTCCCGGTACGCTAAAAACAGGTAATTAACTACGCTTCTATACGTAATTTGAAGAATCCTTGAAAAGATGAGATTAAATGGCAGGAAGAGGGAGGGTAAAACTGTGAAGAACTATTCGCCTTCAATTTAGGAGATGGTTTGAGTCTCTCGACGAAACCTATCCTTACCGGGATGAAATAGTATGGATATACAAACTAAAGGAGGTGTTCGACCGTTTCCCGGACATGCATTGTACCATGGACCAGATTAATGGCTGGAAAAAATGGAGCTACTGACCACCCGGTTCCGGGCTCATGACCCTAATACGGGTATCAATTAATCAATATGAAAAGCAGGTCAACACTAATCGACCTTACATGGCCAGTTAGTTCGCTATTACCAGATATGTCAACTGTAGACCAAAAAGTTAAATCAAAAACCGAACTCCTGTTTATCCTTAATCACATCTCCTACAAAGAATTACAAACTTTTTCAATCAAAGCAAAAGGAACCCTGATCATTCTAAGAATAATAAAAAATCATTTTTCACGTAATGCGTGTTGTTCTAATTGTTTTTCACAAGCAATAAACATTTTTCACGTATATTTGCATTAAACATATTTCACGAATCATGTCAAATAGCAAGCGTTTTTCACGAGAAATAAGTATTTTTCACGGAAGGCAGGCTCCTGAAAAAGGAACATTGGTTGGATATGGAGCTATTATTGAAACACTTGTACTTCCAATACCTTACCCTAACACTTTAGCGCTGATAAGTGAGAAGCGAAGACAATATAGAGTTCCTGGTTGGCTTGTCTATACACCTCGACACAAACCCCAGGATTCTCTATATAATCAGCTTGTCTTTAGTATTAAATACGAAGGCATTAATCTTCTATTCTTCAAGAAACTTTTTGAGTCTATAGATAAAGTAGTTATTGAAGAAATGGTTAAGAATGAACCATTGAGTCAATTCAGCAGGAGGATCTGGTTTCTTTATGAATGGCTAATGGAAAAGACCTTGAATCTTCCAGACCTGAAAGAAGGTAATTACGTTCCTTTGTTAAATGAGAACCTGCAATACACAATAGGGAAAGGTGATAATTCACCACGACATCGAGTGAGAGACAATCTCCCAGGCACAATAAATTTCTGTCCATTAGTGAATAGGAGCGAAAAACTGGAAAAATATATAAAGGACGATCTTTCAGAAAAAACCACAGGTATAGTAGGAAATATCCATACCGATCTTTTACTAAGAACTTCCGCTTTTCTATTACTAAAAGACTCTAAAGCTTCATTTAATATTGAAGGTGAAACCCCATCAAACAGCCGGGCAATCAGATGGGGCAAGGTGATCGGACAGGCAGGGAAGCTTTCACTATCAAAAGAAGAACTAATCCGTCTTCAACAAATTGTTATCGGGAATAAAAGGTTTACAAATATGGGATTCCGTGAGGAAGGTGGGTTTGTTGGTGAACATGATAGAACTACCGGAGAACCTATCCCGGAACATATATCAGCAAGATGGCAGAATCTTGAGGAGCTACTGGATGGTCTGGTTAAAACTAATAGTAAATTGGAAAATTCCGATTTTCATGCTGTTTTAACTGCAGCAATTATTTCTTTTGGATTTGTCTTCATCCATCCATTCGTAGATGGCAATGGAAGAATTCACAGATACCTTATTCATCATATTCTTGCGAAAATGAAGTTCACACCACAAGGGATAATATTCCCTGTATCAGCAGCTATATTAGAGCAAATTGATGATTATCGGAAGGTGCTTGAAAGTTACTCACATCCCCTACTTGATTTTATTGAATGGAGGACTACGCCGGATCATAATGTCGAGCTTATCAATGATACAGCTGATTATTATAAATACTTTGATGCAACAATGCAGGCCGAGTTTCTATTTGATTGTATCGATTATACGATAAAGGAAATTTTCCCGAAAGAAGTTTCATATTTAGAGCATTTTGATCAAATGAAAGCCTGGTTGGATTATAATTTTGATATGCCGGATAAAACAGTGGCCTTACTGATCCGATTCCTTGAACAAAACAATGGTAAATTATCAGATCGGGCTCAAACAAAGGAATTTTCTGCTCTCAATAAGGATGAAATACAATTAATTGAGAATCAATATGAAAGTATTTTTAATTAGGTTCATATTCTGTGAAATCAGAAAGCTTTCAGAAAATACGCCAGGGACCAAAATCATCAATAACTGTGAAAAGGATTGAATTAGTAATATTGGGAATAGCATTTCTATCACTGGGATGTACCCGTGAATCCCCAATAATAAAAGAAACTTGGATTGAAAAACCACTATCTCAATGGCCAAGCTTCGCGCTGACCAATGAGATTAGTTTCGAGGACACTACCTATACAGATTTAGCTAATTCATTTATTATTTCTACAGGCTTCGATACATTAGGAATCTCATGCAAGCATTTATTTATGGTCTTTGAATATCAACAAGGATTGAGTAGCATAGATTTAGGAAATAGGTTTAAGTACTGGAAACTATATCCTAAGAATAACTCCGGAAACTCTATTTTAACAAAACGCTTGATTAATAAGGATTCGCAAGAATCTATCGGTCGCTTTAACACTCTGAAAGTAAGAGATTGGATTCTTTTCGAAATCGATAAGCAGAATCTGGATTTATATCCATTAAAAATCAGACATATCCCTATTAAGGAGAGAGAGATTGTATATGCCATAGGCTGGGGAACAAATCAAAAAAATAATGAGATGCCCGCAATTACAAAACTTCAATGCGTTGATAATCTGGGAGATTATTATTATATGAGAACTCTTTCAACGGATACTCAACCTCAGGGAAGAAGCGGTTCTCCCGTAATAGATAAAAATGGTTATTTAGTTGGAATTATTTCCGGAGGTGAAGGAAACTTCGCTGTAATTGGTAGTGTGAGCTATTTAAGGAAAATGTTTTATAAATATAGCATTGCATTTCAAAGACCCAGCCTTTAACAAAGTGTTATCTTGGTTGTGCTGTAATATAACTTCATTAAAGTTGGAGAAGCTATTGAGTGGGATAATGGAAGATAGATTCTGCAACACAGAGTAAATAGATATTTTGCACTACATATTGTATTTCTAACGAAAAAGGCCTCGTAAAATACTGTTTTACAGGGCTTATGTTATTACATGCTTGGGTTAGCGGGATTAACTTAAAGAAATGGTTTCGTCTGGTTTTTATGGCAGAATCTGGCGATTTCTACAGCAGAATTTGTGGCAGAAAACAAAAATAACCCCTAATAATCTGGAGGTTTTGATTTGTGATATGCAGTCCGTAGGAGAATCCCAACAGAAAAACGATCAAAAGATTAGATTAATAAATTTGAATCCCAAAATTACATATTCTTAAAATCAACACTGATGTAAGTTTTTGATCCATTTTTTTGGATTTAAAGTTACTTGTTTGCATACTTGAGTAATATATTACTCATCATGAATATCGATCTACAAAAGAACTTTAACAATATTTATAATACCCTATTAAACCAAGGTATCAAGCGAACTGCTTTTGCTAAAGGAAAGGGATTTTCCTCCACTTCACAACTTGCCCCAAATGCCCGAAAATTTGCCCCAAAGCAAAAAAGCCCCCCCGTCAATAAGGAGGTCGGTAATGGGTGCTGGTCGGTAGCGGAGTGTAATTAATTGCCTTTTTTAGGCATTCATTTACACTTTTAGATACCATTACTCTGATTTTGAATCATTTATAGATCAAGAGTCTTCAAATAATGAGCATTATGTTTGCCCCAAAAAGTGTTCTGATGCTTTTTTCGAATTAAGGAAAACATTTACTTACTTTAATGCTCATATTTTTTCAATGAGTTCTGATTTCAGCCATTCAAAGGCAGCTATCTGATTGTATATTGTTTCCTTTCCTAGCAAGGCTTCCATGTCTCCTGAGAAGCCAGGGTCATTCTCCTTTTCTTCAATATTTTTCAGAAACACCTTTTTACTTGGCGGTTTTTTACCAGTTGCAAAGGTTGTATACTCCTTAAAACAATGTATTATTTTACTTATATCGAGGGGCATATTTAAACGGGCAAAGTCCAGATCAAATAAGTCTCTTCCTTTATTTCGTTGGTACAAGGCTCTCATTTTAGTTCCAAGCAATTCATTGAGGTTGTACGTTCTTATTTTAGCCGCTCCCGCGTACCATTCATTGATTACTTCAAAGGGAAATTCAACCCAATCCAAAACATTGAAATGCTCTTTGCAGTTGATTTCCAGTTTCACCCGCATTCTAACTTCCTCGTATTCTGAAACAAAGCGATAAAGCACTTTTGCTCCATAGCCTCTCACCTCTGTCTTTCGGTCTTCTTCAAAAAAGTCAATTACTTTTTCTAATTGCTGCATTATTGGCTTAATTGGTCCTGCTTTAATCTGCACTAGATCGATGTCTTCCGAATATCGGGGAGCTGGCTTGAGATATAATTTATGCAATGCTGTGCCGCCTCTAAATGCAAGATGCTCTCGGAGAAAGTCGTCAGAGAAAATTTCAACCAATAACCTGCTGATAATTAAATCTTGCTCCACCTGTGCAAATTCCTTCCATGGTGCATGAATTTGCCATTTTGCTATATTCGGTTTGGGTATCATAAATCACTTTCAAGTTTGATGTTCACATCTACCTTCCATCTGTTATTAACCGATCCGGGTTTTTGTTGTGAATTTGGACTTAATAAAACCGGGAAGTACTTATTTGATTTTAGATGGTCGAATATCTTTTCCTGGTGTTCTTCATTCTTACCAATTACCTCTAATAAAAAGCCGAATCGCTGCATGGTGCTTCTGTTTGGATACCAGCTAAGCAAGTTTATTAAATCAAGCTCATCAATTTCTTCAACCAATTCATCAACTACTGCTAACATCCTGTTCAGGCCTCCCAACTTAGTTTGATGGTGTAATAGATCCAAAGCCGTTAAGCCAGGACTGGAAATCTTATATGTGCCAGCATCTGCCTTTTTTGTTAAAATATTATTATCAGGCCAATGGCTTGTTGTAAAGAATCTGATGTCAAGAGTACCTTTACTAATATTATTGAGCTTTGGAGTAGTTGTCAATACATAATCTCGTTGGACTTGCTGGTGGCTTGCCCCATGAATTTTAGCAGCAGTATAAAATCCCAGATAATAATTCTGGTTTAGATGCCTGAATAATTTCTCTCCATAAAGCTGAATGGGAAGTTTGCCTGAAGCTGCATATCTGGGTGGGATAATCAAATAATACCCCTTTCTTAAATTTACAACTTCTCTCTTATTTACCAATCTTGACAGTTCACTTCTAATAGATGTTTGATTTCTACTAAGCTCTCTCTGGAGCTCATTCAATGAAAATGAATATTCCTCATAGGATAAAAGTTGTTTTATGTATTCAGCGACCGTCATTCTTAGTATTATTTCGAGAAAGATACTGCTTTTCGGTAATATTCTCAAATAATTACTACGGCTTCTTAAGGATTAGTGTTTAACTGTACAAACCGTAAGCAAGATGGAATAGTCGTGGTATATATGGGAACATGATAGATAGAGAACGATTAGAATGCTCCCTGCCCGCCCCTAATCAGAAATCCCTCTTGAAATCTAGTGATTATCAAGAGGGATATAAGTTGTCTAGAGGTCGGTAGCGGATGGATATAGTCAATTCTCACTACTCTTGTTTACCCCTAATCATATTTTCCACAAGGAGTTACAAACTTTTTCAATCCAAGTGAAAGTAAGTAACCCCAACCAAAAGTAAATGTTATACGCCAACTGTACGCCCAATTGACTTTTCCAAAAAAATAGTTTATGTTTTTACAAAACAGATATTAGTATGGGAAGAATCAAATATGAAATCAGAAGTAAAGTAAAAGGGAAACTGGTACCCATCTATTTGAACTATCAAGACACAAACAGCCACTTCCGAATTAAAACCGACTTCAAAGTGAAACAGGAATACTGGAATTCTTCAAAAGAAATAATCAAGTCCATATACTTCGATGAAAACAATTTTTCGATCGAACAACGCAACTCGGTTGAACAAGCGTTAAATGATTTAAAAAGCAGAGTTGAAAGGGAAATCACCTTAGGAACCACAAAAGGTCTGATAATAACTCGAGAATATGTAAAAAGAACAATAGACCATTTCTTCAACAAGGTTCCCGAGGCAGAGAATGAAACATTCAGTCAATATATAGACCGCTTTATAAAAGAAATAAAAAGTGGTGAACGCCTGCATAATCAACACGGGGCCCATGAACCGATTTTATATGGAGAAGGTACTATCAAAAATTATGAGGGATTTAGAAATATCTGGAATAAGTTTCAAGGAAAGAAACAACTTGATTTTGAAGATATTGACATCTCCGTTTACAACAGTTTCATTCAATATTGTGTTCAACTACAAAACAAGAAGAAGATTGATGAACCAGGATTATCGACTAACACAATTGGGAGGCATGTTAAGCAATTAAAAAGAATAATGAAAGTTGCACGCCTTGATAAGCTTCACAACAATACCGAGTATGAAAATTTTAAGGAGCCAAGAGCAAATGTCCATAACATATATCTTAATGAAGATGAATTAAAGAAATTATATGACCTGAAACTTTCCGGCATGGACGAAAAAATTCGTGATGTCTTCTTGATAGGATGCTTCACACTTCAAAGGTTCAGTGATTACAGCAGAATATCTCCTGATATGATCCAATCTAAATCAAACAATGGAATGGTCATTGAATTGATTCAAACAAAAACAAACCAAAGGGTTATAATACCCATCAGACCCACCCTGGATACTCTTTTAAAAAAATATGATTACAAAGTTCCAACGGTTCACCCCCAAAAATTGAATGAAAGGATAAAAGAATTAGGTAGAGATGTAGGAATAACTGAACCAATTCAAATGGAGAAATATAAAGGTGGTAGGAGGATTAGCGAAACAATACCAAAATGTGATCTAATCATGTCCCATACAGCCAGAAGGTCCGGATGTACAAATATGTTTAAAGATGGGGTTCAACCCATAATCATTATGAAAATCTCTGGTCACAAAACCGAACGGGAATTTCTAAAATATATCCTCATCTCGTCCGAAGAAACAGCGGATGGATTGATAAATGATCCGAATTTCAATAAACCGAGCTGGTAGAGTTTATCAGGCTGATTTCAACAGTTTTCTCTGGAAAAAAGAGTCTTTCGAAAAGATTGTGTAAAAATCTAAATTCAAATTCTGTATCTATCTTCAAAAATAATAAAGAACTGCTGCAAAATCTTACCCAGTTCCAGATGGGCTGGTTCCGTTTCTGCTGGATGTTGTTAATTGCCAGCTAGACAGCCTTCATGACTGACTGATCACCCAGGAAAACAGTCTTGGTTTTGGTGTATTTGCTAGTTAACCCATTGAAAATTCATATACCCAGCACCGCTTCTTGAAATCTGCGAATTCCCGACATGAGTGTTGGACCAAAGAACTGGATTTGCACCATTCTCGTAGTCCACCCAGAATCTATTGTACCAATCACTAGAATTCTTCATCTTACAGCAAGAAGCACAGGATCTCCCATCCTCCCATGAAACAGTCTTGTATGATTTCAACCAATCTCTTTCATATGAAATTCCATAGCCACGAAGTACATTTGACAAACTAAAACCTAACAATTCCACATTCGTTGAAGTGTGTACATTAGCAGAAACATTCCCGAAATTTCTCCGCGAACCAACTTGAGACCCGCCGCCTTCATACACAAAAAGTTCTCTAACGTTATAATCAGCCTTAGATTCTCCATAAGTCGTACTAATACGTACCATCACAACTTTTGGATATGGATCGCCAAGTGGGGCATATGCAGATTTAGAAGCAATTGCATTGGTCTCATTTATCCTTTCCGCCTGTTCATAATCATCATCTGTAATAATATAAACAGGTCTTTCAATTGATGTAGCTAAAGCTTCATCAAGGTAAATGTATTCTTTATCACCTTCATCATTGTGGAACCAACCAAGAGCCACATCTCCAACAAGATCATCTCCTTCATAATCAACTTCAACACCTGGAGCGATTATTGGTTCTAGTGAGAAATTTGCCACTTCAAAATTTGGAATCATTATCGCTCCATAATATTGTACAGTATCGCGGTATAGGGCTGACTCAATCTGCGCGATATCGTCAATAGATGACGTTCCCTTGAGCAAATCGCTCGACAAAATGCTTGCTAGTTTCACTTCAGAATACAGCTCGAATTTGTCAATTAAGAAATCTGTCGTGATTGGATTTCGAAGGTTATCTTCGAAAAGAACTGCAAGTTGATACAATGCTTGATTAATATCACCATCCTGAGTGCCATCACTAAGGAAAACATCCTCAGGACTTATTTGCGGAATTTCATCATGAAATGATTCACAAGATACCAAGGAAACAAGAATGACGATAAAAGAAATGGATCTAAAATAATTCATAGTTATGGCTTTTTAGTGTTTAGATAATACTAATTTAATCATTTCTTTTCTTGAGCCAAATTAAAACGTAACAATATTAAATATTCACACTCGTTAATTAAGATACAGAATCAATAACTATCTAGCCATGAAAAGATTATTTTGTGCAATATTGCTGTCGCTTCCAATCACAATCTATGCTCAGTCGGTTTTCATTAATTTGGAACAACATCACGGTATATCAGGATTTTCCAGAAATACTCTGCCCTATAAAGTTATATATTCATATGAGTACGGAACGTCAATGAAAATCAGTCTTTCTAATAAGATTGCAGTCGAGTTTGGCACCTATTTTCAACATTCCGGCACAGCAAGTGATGTATGGTTTGAGGAGGAAATTCAGATGGATCAACAAAACAAAAGCAGACAGTCGAATAACATGGAATTTCTAAAGATACCTATCGACGTGAATTTCAACTTCGGAAAGAATAATAGGCTAATCATTGGGATTGGGGCGTATTATAGTATTCATCTGATGTCCACATTTGAAACAAACTCAGAGGAAGGCTATATCTTTGCATCCAATCCGTCATTCGAAGAAATGAATCATGATAATTATGGCATTAGAATCTCACCAAGCTTTTTGGTACCAATATATGAAAATATCCAAATGAGGTTCGGGTTAATGCAAGAAATCGGCCTTTTCGAATATATCCCAAACACACGACTATTTGCTACATACCTGACTGCTGGAATAACATTTGCCTTGTAAATACCAAAAAGGAGAGGAACATTACTATATAAATATCCTTTGTGAACTGGCTTTTACGTGAGAAGTTTATTTTTGAAATAATATAAATTCTTATTTTGGTATTAATTGGTTCTATTTTTAGGACGAGGACATTGACCTTTTCAAAAACTCTGCCCTTCACTAAATCTTGGTGGTGAAGACTCCATGATGCAGTTCGTCAAATCTATTTTGACTGATAATACGCAGCCATCTTCTCACATGATAGATGCAGATGTGCGGGATTCATGATGAGTGTGAATATTAAACTTCATCAGTATCCTTTCATCTCCATCTTCTCGTGTCATTCTTGTTTCTAATTCACATTCAGTAATATAGCAGCTGATATAAGAGAGAATGTAATCATCAATTGGGTCATTGTCATTGTCTGACATTGGAAATGAACAAATCATTATTTCGTTATACAAGTAGTCGATGTCATCCTCATTATAACCTTCCCAAATCTTGATTCTGTCCATTAATTTTTCCGTATTGGTAGCTACATAAAGCTCCTTATAACAATGATTATAATCCTCTATCGATACTTTAATACTTACTTCCCTTGGCATAGATTGAGAAGATATAGATTGATCATTTATTCCGGAGGTTTCTATTAGGTTTTTCCGTGTTGTTTCCATTTGTATTCGTATTTACTCTTTTATACCCATATGTCGGGTATTAAAAAATATAACGAAAATCGGCCAGAAAACGAAATTTGAGAACAAAAAAAACGGGGGCCAAGATAAAAATTATTTTGTTCTACAAGCCAGATATGACGCGGCTTTCAGGAAATTGATACTTTTAAGAATTCTGCCCCAAGTCTTATGTTAGAGGAGAGGCATCCTAGTCGTACATTTTCATGTTTTTCCGGGATCTGATCGGCCTGATCTCTTCCCATACTGAATCAAATTCCTCCAGTTGGGTTCTGGGTTCGATTTCCAAGACTTTGGAGACTCGTTTGACCAATCCTTCCATTTTGTGAAGAAATGTCCCAGATGGATGGATTCAATGTCAGGGAAGCTATATTGTCATGATGTTACCATGTGGTTGTGAAAACAGGAAACAGGAATCGGAGGTATCATGATACATGTACTGGTTACATATCTCATTTCCTTATTCTAACTTCCTTAATAAACTCATTAAATCGTGCTGCCCAAAACTTATCAAGCATTAAATGTGTAACATTATTATACTTAATATCGAAATTGACATATCCTAAATCTATATGGTAATGTTTGTGCCCATGATGATTATCATGAACAGACATAAAGTAGGAATTTCCCCCTCGGTGATTGTCATAGGTACTATATGTAACCACTCCATATGGGTTATCAAATTCCCCAATAAATAAATCTATTTCTTGCGGAGTAGGCTTTAATGATTCCATTTCATCATACAATTCCTGAATAAATTTTTCTATTCTACTCATTTTATCTTTTTTTATCTCTTCATTGGGGGGGGGCAGAATCAGGCACATTTCCTTCCTCTTACATACCCCTCCTCCTGTAATCCATCATAGAGTTTGCCTAAAAGGTTGTATTCTTCAAACTGATGTCTGAGAACCATTTCATTTGAGATGAACGTATTGAAATGATAGAGAACTTTGCCCCTCCCAGGGAAGGACTCTTTGTACCCTAGCCCTACGCCCTCATGAAACCTCCCAAAGATCTGCTTCTTGGTACTGTCATTCTTATGGAACGACTTGATGGTCTGCACAGAATTTGCCGGGATAAACCGTTTCAAAAGTTCAAGGTGAGAGGCCCCTGTTATTTTTAGGAATCGTTCATTGTAGCGGTCAAGGAAGTGAGAGGTAATGTGCATTAAAGTCCTATGATCCTTGTCCACCAAAATCCCATTCAACCCAAAATGATTTGTGTAAAGAACAACTGCCGTGAAGTATGGGTCTTTCACATAATGGTCTGCAACAATGAACCACTGATTATGTCTCGGAGATTTGTAATCAAATATCCGTTGTACGTGCTTCCCTTTGGATTTTATTGCCTGTCTGCGAAGTCCCTGGGTTAGGTAATTTGCCTTACGATTTACAACCTCTAAATCCTTAAACACCTCTACTACGAGTTCTTCTGAATTCATACTTGGTACGATCATGGTTAAAAAGATTGACGGTTAGAAATAGACTTCACCAACAAACTCATTGATGAAATCTTCATAAGGTGGACTTATGTCTTGAAACCGACATCCAACAAGGTTTGTCAACCCCAGTAGCCTAGTAATCTCTATAAAAGAGGCCCCATCTGTGAGATAGGCTCTCTGTCTATGACTCATCTTGCCTTGAGTTGATGATTTGGATTTTGTCGAGATAATGACAATAAACAACTCAGGATTTGATGTAATCAATCTCTTTAGGCCTTTCAGTTCAAAAAGGACTCCATTCCTTTCAGCATCAACTCCAATCTGAATTGAAGCCCAGAGTATGGGAAACTCTTCTTTAAATTCCGAATCATCCGGCATCAGGTCTTCATTGAGCCAGACCTTATTGACTCTTACATCGGTTAACTTCTCATTGTTGTCGGTATCATATGTATATTTTTCCATAATCTTTTGTTTTTTGCTTTCAGTAAAAAGTTAAAAAACAGATCATTGGAGAGACTAAATACATCTCTCCAATGATCCTAATTTTCACCATTGATAAAAAGGTGAGCAATCAAGGACTATTTCTTTTTCTTTCCCATCTTCCCCAAACACAATAACACGCTTAAAATCTACAGCTTCCACTTGATCAACCTGGAAAAAGGAATCCTCAGAGAAATACCAACAGGCACCATCTGTCATAGTAGGATCTACTATAATCTGATCTCCTGCCTTCTCTTTTAAGTCTTCCCAAAACTCCATCTGATTGGTACTCGGAATTTCGTAGTCATCGGGTACCTTAAATGAAAGTGTACAGTACCCGTCAATTCTGAAATTAACATCGATTATTTTCATGATTATTTGTGTTCAGTATTTCACCGCTGTCCCCCGTTTTAGATTAATTAAAATTGATTTTCAGTGGAAGAATGGTGGTGTTACCACCATTCTTTATGCAGCCTGATTTGACCGGGGCAACTCAAAATACTTTTCATATAGATCAAGGTCAAACACGATGATTTCTAATGGAGGTACTTTGTCACCTTCCTTCTCATCTGGGGCAATCCACCCATAGGATATGAAATCGTAGAATTGTAGCGTGTTGAGTGTTATGGAAAGGAAATCCCTATTAATATCCTCCTGTCCCTTCTCACTATATTGTTCTAATAGAAATCCATATAATTCACCGAAATGAATTCTAAGACAGCTGTCCCCTGATACTAAGATGTGCTCTGCAAGTCTGAAAAGAAATACCTTTTCTGTGTCAGTCAAAAAAGTACATCTTGATGGAATCGATAACTTAAAGTCAGATTTTTCATAAATGTTGAAGTAATGAATATCTCTTCCCACCCTCGCAAAAACGGGCAATATTAATACTTCATAGTTTTCATCACATTCTACATTCACACGCGCCAAGATTTCAAACGGTTCATCAACATTTGATTTTTCAATAATTGATTCTGGTTTGATATGACACCCGACATAATTCAGGATACTATTACAGATCACATCCAATTTGGTCTTGGGTCTGAATGCATTGAATAATAATTCTTCATAGACAATTTCAAGGTAATGGTCCCCTGATTCAAGTTTCATTTCACAGGCTTCTGATCTCTTGAATATTTCTTCTGTGTTTGTGACTAAATCCAGGTCTTTAAACCCACGGTCCTCATCCTGAAATATCACTCTGATGTGAACCCCTTTTAGTTCGAGTTTTTGTAGTTGTTTTTCACAGCTTCTTGCTAATTGTTTCATATTTGTATGATTTAGTTAATAATATACTTGGTCTTTTTTTTTGCCCAAGTCAAGCTCTGGGGAAAAAAAACTGCTTTGACTATAACAGTAATTCATATTCGTTCTTATACACTTTCCATGTTTCAAACATTATGAATGATTTTGTTAAATCCTTCATATTCTTTGTTTTAAGTTCAACCCACCATTCTTTGGGTTTATCGAAGACTACAAAGTCAGGTTTATATCCTGATCTGGCAGGTTCCAAAGTAACTATTGTGTTCTTATTTGACTTCAACACTTTAATTGCAAGTTCGGTTACCGTTGCCTGAGTGTTAATGATATTTTTGGAGATCTTCCTTACCCTTTTCCCATAATCATCTACCCAGTAACCTTTTGCCATAAGATATCTGTGACCTGTTTTTTTCTCAAGGAATTCAGTTGAATGATATCTTGTATCTATTACGCAATCCAACCTCTTCATCCTTATCACTAATCTTGATATTATATATTGTAGTTGGTGTGGAGTAAGTGTTTCCGATGCAGATGACTCTGAAACTTTCGATGAATAAAATTGCCTGAATAATCTGATCAGTCTTTCTTTCTCCTGAATCATATCGGCAACCTCGCTCTCAAGGATACCCCAGGATTGATTCTTTGGATCAGAGATCTTCTTCCTAGCCTGAGCCTCATCATTCTCAAATTCATTCTTGTCGACAAATATCAACCCAGAACGCTGGTCGAACTTCTTCTTGGTGAATTCTTCAAGATATTTGATGTTCTCATCCTCGTAGGATTCAAATCCCTTGTCTATTTCAAATAATTCAGTCATAATTAAACTTTCTGGGGACAAATATAAATGATTATTTTGACTTGGCCATGTCTTATGTCCAAGTATTTTTTGTTTTTTTACTAACTCCCTGATATTCAACATAGATATTTTCTCCCAAAAACTCCATCCCACGTTTAATATTGGACGTGAAGACTCCGGCCCGTACATTTTCAAATTTTTTCCGGTCTCTGATCGGCCTGATTTTTCTCCAGACTTCATCAATGTCATCCAGTTTGGGTTCTGGGTTCGGTTCTTCGGGTTTTATCTTTACGCCGACATCTATACCTGTCAAACGGAGATAGTTCTCCTGAATCAATCTTTCGAGGTCTGGAAGGTATTCTTCATGGGTGAGTAAGGCATCATGTATTGAAAAGAGGGGCACTGTTGGATATTTATCATGAAATTGGCGGGCTACGACATTAAGGAGTAAATAACTTTCTGCTCTTTGAAGGAGGTATGAGAATTTGGAGTTTCCAATCGAATCATGTATTTGATTGATCCACTTATTCACGCCCGGATAAACCTCATTAAACAATATAATACTCCTAATACTGTTCCTGTGTCTCTTATTAACATCAAACTGAATTAACATCATATTGTCTTTAAATTCTTGTCGCCGTTCTTCAATGTTATCTGAAACTACCTCAGACTTGAGGACGAAATCTTTATAAAAATCAGACTTGAAGGGCGCTCTACAATATTCATCTATGTTTTCCTTATCATTTTTATCAAAAAAAACGGACCACATAAAGGGATAACTGTTGGAATGGTAATCCTTCTCATATCCATCTGAAAAAACGGACCACATAAAGGGATAACTGGAGGGGTAATCCTTCTCATATCCATCTGAAAAATCGCTTACAAAACTGCTTGTTGTTCCTGTTACCATACTGCTGTATTCAAATCCACTCTTTTGATAGGTAGTATTCAAGCTCGTTATAACTCTACTCTCAATCAGCTCGTCGATGATTTCAGGGTATATTGTTCGTAGATTGTATCCACTTCCTGTACCAGTCATAAACCTATCGCCCAATATTGTGGATAGTGTATATGGATGAGAGGAGGTCACATCAATCATCCAGAGAGGTTGCCCATCACTGAGTAAAAATGGACGGAGCTTGCTGTTCAAATTTGCCAGTCTTGAATGAATCCTATGGTTCTTTGGAGATACTGAACGCCATGGTTTTAACTCTTGAATCTTGTCAACCTCATATAACCAACGTC
>CAYUNU010000016.1:15244-20055 GCA_964446195.1 uncultured Porphyromonadaceae bacterium
ACTGAACGCCATGGTTTTAACTCTTGAATCTTGTCAACCTCATATAACCAACGTCCGATCAAATTGAAGACCATCGTTCGTCTATACCTATTATTCTCTGCTCGCGACAAAAGAATATTCCCAAACTGCTGTATATAATCATAAACTGAGGGGACGAAAGTAAACTTGTGATGCTCGAACTGATCTAACAGGAACTGATAATCAATATCAACAAAGTATTCCTCAGGTACCTCTTTAGTATGCCTTGTAATTTTCTCCCGGAATTTCCGAGGCAGTGATTTATAAATTATCACTCCTGTGTTGTATTTCTCTGTCAGTCGATATCCTTTACAAAACCCCTTTTCTCCTTCACCCTGGGGACTCTGCCATGAATTGTTCGATTCAATAATCGGATCTGCTGGATTCATGAGCAGGTCAAGGATATCTTTGTACGCCTCTCTTCCTATCACGTTTCTCATGTAAACAGAAGAGACATTTCTGAAACCGTTGTTATCCTCATATAGCTCATAATTATCATTAGTGGAAACTATACGGGACAGAAAGAAGTAGATTCTGTTCTTTGTGTTCTCTTTAAGGGTTCTTGATAAATCTAACCGACTTACAAGCTCTTTAACATTTACACTGGTGGGCACTTGAACTCTCATGTTCGGTAGCAGATTTGATAAGGAGATTATCAAACCCTCGATCATGATGTTCGGTGGTTATCTGTTGGGATTCCTGGTTATGGAAATGAATAATATTTTTGTCCATTTGAAGAAAATGAAAGACCCCAATCAAATCGGTGCTCGCAACTTCACTTCATCGAAAGGGGTCAAGAATCTTTATGTGTGTAATGTTGCGAGACACAGTATGATAAAGAATACACTTTAAAATTGGATTAGTCAAGCAAATCGCCCTACTTTTCTACATTTCGAGAGAAGTTTCTCCGGTACCCCTGAAATCGTAATACAGAATTATTTTCTCAATTACCTCCTCAGGTACCCCCTTAACTTTCCATGTTTTCGAGAGAAGTTTAGCAAGAAATGTAGTCTCAAATGACCAACATTACGTGTTTCTCCTGATTTTTGAGAGAATTATGAGTATCGAAAATAAAATTTCTCCCACAACAAGTACATGGTTCTATTATGTTGTTTTTCTGTATTTTATAGATGTTTCCGCCCTGATATTATTATAAGTCATTCAATCAAATATAAAAAATGTTGGTCTTTTTATTTGCACAACTCAAAAATTTGTTTTTACTTAGCACCATTAAAGCAAATGAAAACATGGTCGAATTAGATTTCATATTAGCAGGTTCAGGAGTTATTCACGGATTACTCCTCCTCCTTTTTCAACCAACCGAGGAAACAATGAACGAAACAGTAAAAAAGGAGTATGATGGTTTCATGAAACTCCGAGAAGGACAACCAGTGTCGCATAGAACCAAAGAGATAATTCAGTTTATCGCGGATGATAAGTTCAATGAAGAATTATATAAAGACTCTCTCAACTGGACATACCTATCCACATTGAAGAATCTGAAAGAAGAGTTTGTCACCTTCTACTTTATGAAGTTGAAGGATTTGGAAAATGGAGATCTTGATATTGACAGTATTGCAGATTTAGACGCACGTATAAGTGAATATGTAATTCAACTAATGAGATTGCGCCTGGTCATTCAGCCCGATGTGAAAATATCTAAGAACAAACATCCAAGGACTGACCACAGTTATCTCGCCATAAAAGCATATTGGATATCAGACTCAGGAAAGAGAGAACGAAAATTCACTAAATCAGTAGGAAGAATAGAGAGCTATCCACAAAAGGAAAAAGACCCTAAGGCATTAGCAGATGGAATCAAGTTGATTCAACCAGTTCTGTTTGAAAATTATCAAGGGGTCTATAAAACATAAAAAAATTTATCAATGTGGTTGGTCTTTTATTATGCCCAACCACATAAAAGAAACCAAATAAACATAATGTATTAACAAAAATGAAGGTGTAAGGACCCTTCAATGGAAATGCTATGCTCTGAAATTTGATTAAACGGGATCCAGTTTACCAGAAAATAAGAGAAGTTCTTTGACGTACTGAAATAAGAATAGAACCCACTCCAAAACCGATGGGTTGGATTATCCAAAACAAATCCTGTCCGTTCAATATCAAACTCTTAATAGTCATTTCAACTGACTGAATGTAATAATATATTTTTTGTCAAAATGGTAAGTCACTTACAATGTACAACTCAAATAATTTAAAAAATAAAATCATGAAAATAATAACAACAAATGTTTCGGACCTCAAGGAGATTCCGGAATTCAGAAACTTTTACGAGTCACAATCAAACGAAGAACTAACTGAGAGTATTAAGGTCGATACACAACAGTATCCCATTCAGGTTACCGAAGACCTGGAAATCATCGATGGTTATCGAAGAGTCGACGCTATTAAGGCCGCTGGAGGAACAACCGTGCTTGCTATTATAAAACCAGGCACTCCGGATATTTACACTCGTATCGTCCTGAACAAATACAGGGAAAAAACAGCATGCGACAAAGTACGTGAAATAAAGGAAGCATTTAATAAATACCCTAAACGACAGGGAAAACGGTGTACAGGAGATCAGCCATATAAAAGACCGGAGCTGATATCAAGTGCACTGAATGGGAGATGGAAGAATGATGTAATTCAGAATAAGCTCGAATACATCATCAACAATGATTTGGAAGGTGACATCCTTTCGAAGGGTATCGTTGAGAATAACTGGAAAGTTGATACGTGCTATGAATTCCTTAAAAACATGATGGAGGTCGATACGAAAAAGGGTTACGGATTTACAAAAGACCTCATGGCCAGGAAGTATAATGTAGCTGAAGTGAATAAGTTCATCACTCAGCGACTTGCCCTTGACAATAAACATCGCCATACGTTTGTCATTCCCAAAAAAGCTAATTCCTACAAAATGGACTGCGTCAAACTTGCAGAGCTACCTGAATACCTGAAGAAAGTGGATTTAACAGTTACATCCATTCCTTACTGGGATCTGAGAGATTATAAAGAAGGGGCAGAACGGCAACTTGGACAGGAAGAAACAAAGGAGGAATACGGCCAGAATATCGCTAATATCTTCAAAAAAATCTTCCCAGTTTATAGTGATTCTGCTAATGTCATTATTAACATTGGTGAGACTTATCGTGATGGTGTTGGACGGGGAATACCCTTCCTGGTTCAAGAGTACATCGAACGGGAAACACCACTTATCTATAAAGACGTACTTGTGTGGTCCAAAAAGAACCCAAGACCTCAGGGTGAAAGTGTACAAAGACCTGTTAACTCTATCGAATATTTATTTTGGTTCGTTGTAGATCCTTCAAAAGCAAAGTATAACCTTCTAACCTTTCCAGTTGAAGGGAAAACACCCAAAATAACAGGTGGTGTCCGTGACATGGCCAGCAACGGCAGTCAACCAAAAAAGAGAAAGTCAATCATTAAGAGTTATGGGAAAATCAAATCTCATCTGAAAGAACAGGAGGTTGAAAATATCATCATATCCTCCGTAGGAAAGAATCATGACATCTTCAAAATCAGTGAAGTTGGACATCCGGCTCCAATGAGTCCGATGCTACCAGTAACACCTATTTTGATGCTTTCAGACGAAGCAGATCTCGTTTACGATCCTTTCGGTGGTTCAAATGTCGTTGGTAAAGTTGCTCTGGAACTTAACCGCAGATATGTATCGACCGAAATCTCATCAGAATACTTCGGAATTGGCTGCGAGATGCTCAATAAAGGAGTTGAAAATTTTGACAGGCAGGAACTTGACTCTATCAATTCTCTGATCTATCCGGATAAAAATGAGTCAACGCAACTAGCTGCATAACTAATTATAAATCAAAAAATCATACAATAATGAAACAAGTAAATCATACTCCCAACCTATTGGGATTAAGTCAAGGTGAGGCTCTCAAGAAAGGGAAACTAAATCGAGAGCGATTGAACCAGTTGGTTCAGAAAATATCTCTAATCAAAGAAGGCGATTTGTATCGCCACACCTATTTCTTCTCACCACCAGGTCTCGGAAAGACCTTCGCGGTAAAGAACCATCTACTGGGGTCTAATACAAGATTTATTCAGGTCTCAGGTAATGTGTCGATGTTTGCTTTTGGTATCCAATTAGCAGTCATAAACTACATGAATCCAGAAAGAGAAACTATCGTAATTTTTGTCGACGACTGCGATGAAATCTTCAAAACTGAAATCAACTGCAACACCATGAAAAATGTCTTGGATGGTGATAAAATCTTCACCTACGAGAAATCCCTTACAAGTCAGTGGAGCAATCTCTCTGAGATACAAAGGGAGGCTATCAAACACTTTCAGGGCGAGGGTAAAATGGGTTTCTCAGTGCCAACCGATAATTTGGTGTTCGTGTTTACCTCGAACTTCAAACTACCGGTCGACGATGACGTTCGTGTTGCTCGAGAAAAAGGTCAAACCAAGTCCGTAATACTTGCACACAAAAATGCCATACGATCTCGCTGCCGTGTAGCGGACTTCGACCTTAATTGGCAGGAACACTGGGGTTGGATTGCTGATGTAGTCCTCCATACCGATTGCTTGGATCCATGGAATGTTTCCAAGGAGGAGAAATCAATAATACTCGATTTCCTTTGGAACAATTGGAACAAACTCACAGAACGGTCGATACGACTCATTGAAAAAATGGTGGTCGACATGCGGGAACAAATAGAATCCTTTAGAGTAATTTGGGAAATCGATTATCTAAAAAACTAATGACATGGATATTCAAGAAATTCAGAAAGAGGTTACAA
>CAYUNU010000017.1:0-17888 GCA_964446195.1 uncultured Porphyromonadaceae bacterium
CTGCCGACATTGCTGAGTTCAAACTCAGGGGTAAGGGCTGAGATATCAGTTCCATATGGAAGCATCACGGTGTTTGTAATAAGGATTGGCTCGCTGGATTCCTTAAAGTTAAATTCGATTTCTGGCAATTCCTTAATGCTGAAATTATTTAACTTTATTTCAGGAACATCTTGCTCTTTTTCACATGAAGGCAGAATTAGTATTATGGCCAATATGTATGTAAGGAGTTTTTTCACGGCTTTTATTTTTAAGATTCAAAGTTAGGCTTTATTATTTTCAAATAATAGAAATGAAGGGTTCAAGCCTTATGATAAAATTCATATTTGAATATGAAACAAAAGCATTACATTTGTTAATGTAATAACACTGTATCTGAGAGGTTGATGTTTTTGGCTTCAAGGAACTAATAATTAATCTAATCCGGAGGAAATCTGATGGAAAAGAGAATAGGGAGTATTCTGATACTGATTCGCGATAAATCTGCATCGCCTGCTTTAAATTCCACCATTTCTAAATTTTCTAATATAATTATTGGCCGACAAGGACTACCAATGAGGTCTGATGATTATGGGTTAATTTCTCTTGTTTTGGAGGGTACTACGGATGAGATAGGTGCTATTACCGGACAGTTGGGCCGGATAACAGGAATTTCTCTGAAATCTGTATTGCTCAAGATTCAGGAAAGCGAATAGTTTTATCTTAACAAAAAAAATACCAGATGAAAATTATCAGAATTTTACTTTTGTCATTTATTCTTGCTACAGTAACAATTAATGTTTACTCGCAGGATTTAGTGGTTTCAGGTTCCGTTAAACTGCAATCAACTGAAACAGGTCTGGCCTATGTTCATGTACAGATCAGCAAGGAGTCCGATCCTGATTTGGTATTGTATTCTGCTGTTAGTGATGAATTTGGTGCGTTTTCTTTTAAGAATCTTCATACCGGCGTTTATTATATTTCAGTAAGTCATATAGGGTATCACCCCCAGAGCAAGATAGTTGATTTAATAGAAGGTAATTGGAAAACTATTGATTTCACACTTGAGCCAGCATTAATTTCTCTGGGTGGAGTTAATGTTTCGAGTTTACGTTACAATATGAAGGAGCGTGAAGTTTCACTTCCTTTGAGTGTAGTCCCACGTGAAAACATACCACGACAGTCATCTATGACTTTGTCTGATGTTTTAGAACGAGAGCCTGGGGTTGCGCTATACAGGGACGGTGTGTGGAGTACTTCTGTTTCGGTAAGAGGATTGGGTGCCAACCGTTTAGTTAGTCTTATTGATGGGAATCGCATTGAGACGGCCAGTGATTTGGCGGCTGGGCTATCGATGATTGATGTGAATGAGATAGAGAGGGTTGAAGTTTTAAAAGGAGCATCTTCATCTATATATGGCACGGGTGCTATGGGCGGGGTTATTAATATCATAACCAAGAATGGGGATTATCGGGATAAATTTGGGATACAAGGTGAAGCTATGGGGCAGTATGAAAGTGCCAATAGTCTTTTGGGGGGACATATTAGCCTGGATGCAGGCGACAAAAAATGGAAAGCTAGAATTAGTGGTGGTTATAGAACTGCAGGTGATATCAAGACACCCGAAGGGATACTGGAAAATTCACAATTTTCCGATCAGACGATGAATGCTTCTTTTGGCGTCAGACCGCTTAAGAATCATGAGATTTCTATTAATTATCAGGATTACCGTGCCATGGATGTGGGAATTCCTGGCGGAACTCCTTTTGGACCTTCAGTGATTGCTTCCTATTCTTTAGCCTCAAGAAGATTGCTCTCTGGAAAATATCAGATTAACAACATTTCGCCTGTTTTGAGTGAGTTAAGTTTAAGATATTATAATCAATACATATTAAGAGATGTAAAGATGAATCCTAATATGGGGCCTGTGTTGAATGGGAATTTCAGGATAACCGCAAATGAGTTTCTGCCTAAAGGAGAGCATAATACACAAGGCATTGTGCTGGAGAGCAAGTTACGCATTAACGATAGACACCGTTGTGTTGCTGGGATTGATTTGTGGCAAAGGGAATTGGTAACTTCCAGAGAGAAGTATATTACACAGGAAGTGTTGGATGATTTTCAAATGGTGGTAGCAACGCTGGATATTGTTAGGGGAGAGAAACCTATACCAGATTCTAAATTTGGCTCGGCAGGTATTTTTGTGCAGGATGAGTTTAGTTTGATGGATGAAAAATTTGATATAACCATAGGTGCCAGGATAGATAGAATTCAGGTCATAAGTGAGATGGCTGTAGATCCTATGTTTTTGATAATTAATGGTGAGAAAAAGGATCCCGTGCCTGGTCAGAGGGTTATTTTCAATGAACAATCACTGGGTTCATGGTCTTGGAGTGCTCATGCTAGTGGTATGTATCATCTTAGTGGTGATCTTGATCTGGTTGCTACGTTGGGAAGGTCTTATCGAAGTCCATCACTTGAAGAGAGGTTCAAGTATATTGATCTTGGATCTAAGGTTAGATTGGGGGATCCTGAGTTGGATCCGGAGAAAGGTCTATTTGCCGATTTGGGATTACGTTTTTGGAGAGATCGCTTTAATTTTAAGGTATCGGGTTTTGTTAATAGGCTAAATGACATGATAGTTGAAATTCCTGGCGAGTTTGTTTATCGACTCACCGTAGCGGAAGGAACGGGTATTACAGATACTCTCCCAGCCTTAATAAACACAAATATTGACCAAGCTATGCTGACTGGTGCTGAAGCCTCTGTTAACGTGAGTATGTTATCAAATTTTGTTTTGACTGGCCAGGTTTCTTATGTCAGGGGAATAAACCTCACTACAGATGGGTGCTTGCCACTGATTTCTCCATTGTCTGCTTCAATAGGTGCTCGTTACCACATTATGGGCAACTTTGTTGCAGAATGGACCACCAGGTATTTTGCTCCACAAAGGCAAGTAGCCCCAGGGGAGATTGAGACTGAGGCTTATATGATCTCCGAGGCTTCTATTTATTCACTGCCTAAGCAGTTTGGATTGGCGACTTTTCAGATCTTTGCCGGAGTAGACAATATATTCAACAAGTCCTATGTAAATCACCTGGCAACTAATAGGGGCCTTGTAACAGCTGAACCTGGGAGAAATGTATTTATCAAGATCAAGATGAATTTTTAAGTGCCTAGCCCGGGGAGTTTTTATTGTTCATGTTTAAAATACATTTCACTATTTTATTTGAATGCTTATAAAAGGTGATACAATTCATTTTTATATCACGTTGAAAATGGTTATTTTGTTATACACTCTAATAAAAATAAATGATAACAAAAGAGCTTATCAATCCCCGCAGTATTATTGTTGTTGGAGCATCAAATGACATAAGTAAACCTGGCGGGAAAATTTTGAAAAACATTCTTGATGGTGACTTTACCGGGGACTTGTATTCATCTAACCCCAAAGAGGACGAGATTCAGGGGGTGAAGTCATATAAGAATTTAGAATTTGTACCTCAGGTTGATTTGGCAATACTGGCGGTTGCTGCAAGGTTTTGTCCTGATGTTGTTCGACTTTTAGCTCATGAAAAGGGTACACGTGCCTTCATCATTATTTCGGCAGGATTTTCTGAGGAAAATGAAGAAGGAGCCAGATTGGAGGATGAGATTGTAGAGATACTGGAAGAAACAGGAAGTTGTATGATCGGGCCGAATTGTATTGGAGTGATTAATACTTCTTATAATGGATGCTTTACGCTACCTATTCCTAAGCTTGATCCTCAGGGAGTAGATTTTGTGTCGGCCTCCGGGGCAACGGCAGTTTATGTTATGGAAGCTTCCATACCCAATGGTTTAACTTATTCAAGTGTTTACTCTGTAGGAAATTCGGCTCAGGCAGGAGTAGAAGATGTTCTTGCATATTTGGATGAATCATACGAAGCAGGGAAAAGCTCTAAAGTAAAGTTGCTTTACCTGGAAGCTATCAATAAACCTCAGAAACTACTTAAGCATGCACGTTCATTAATAAAAAAGGGGTGCAGAATTGCTGCTATCAAGGCCGGCAGTTCTGAAGCTGGAAGTCGTGCAGCCTCTTCTCATACTGGAGCTTTGGCGAGCCCGGATAATGCAGTTAATGCTCTTTTTGAAAAAGCAGGTATTGTTAGGTGTTATAGTCGAGAGGAACTTGCGGCTATGGGTGGTATATTTATGCACAAGGAGTTAAAAGGCAAAAACATTGCAATTATCACTCATGCTGGTGGGCCGGCAGTTATGCTAACAGATGTACTAACTGATGGTGGTATGTGTGTACCCCAGCTTGATGGTCCAGTTGCTGACGAGCTTCTGGGTCATCTTCATCCTGGTTCTTCCGTTTCGAATCCTATTGATGTGCTGGCTACAGGTAGTGTTGATCAGTTGAGATCTTGCATTGAATTTATCGATGAACGCTTTGACAATATTGATGGAATGGTGGTTATTTTTGGTTCACCAGCCTTATTTTCAATGGATCCAGTTTATCAATTGTTGAGTGACAAGATGGCTAGCTCAAAGAAGCCTATCTTTCCTGTTCTTCCTTCCATTATAAATGCCAAAGAGGAGATACAAAATTTCCTCGACTTAGGCAGGGTTAACTTTCCTGAGGAAGTCGTTTTCGGCAGGGCTCTGGTTAAGTCTGTTTCTCTTGGCAAACCAAAAGATTTACAAGCTTCGAAGAAGTTGGATACTACAAGGATTCGCCATATTATCGATAATGCAAAAGATGGATACCTTATGCCGGATAAGGTACAGGAAATTTTAGATGCTGCTGGCATTAGCAGGGTCGGGGAAGAGTTGGTTTATTCAACTGAAGATTTAAATACTGCTGTTAATAAGCTTGGATTTCCATTAGTTATGAAGGTTGTCGGCCCGGTTCATAAATCTGATATTGGAGGAGTGGTGTTGAATGTTGATAGTATTAAGCGAGCAGAAGTTGAATTTGGTAGGATGATGAATATTCCTGAGTCAAATGGAGTTTTATTACAGCCGCAAATAGAAGGTTTAGAATTATTTGCAGGTGTCAAATCAGAAGGTGATTTTGGCCATCTTATATTATTTGGAATGGGTGGCATCTTTATTGAGGTATTTAAGGATGTTCAGACTGGTCTTGCCCCGCTTGGCAAGGATGAAGTGCATAAAATGGTTAAATCTCTTAATTCCTATCCTATAATGCAGGGAATCAGGGGGCAAAAAGGTGTCGATATTAATGGATTTGAAGAGATTGTCATGTGTTTATCGGCACTGGTAGAAGTGGCACCGGAAATTATTGAGATGGACTTAAATCCGCTCATTGCTACAGCTCAAAAAGTTACAGCTGTGGATGCAAGAATTAAGTTAAAAAGTTGATAGAAATCAGAAGATTCCCACTTGGAAAATTTTATCTTTGTTTGATTCAAGAAAAAAAACATGAATAAAGTAGCAATATTTTATGGCCCACAAGGCGGCAGTACTGAGAAAGCAGCAAAAATTGTGGCAAAAGAGTTAGGTGATGAGAATGCCATTCTAATTCCAGTGAAGGATGCAACTGAGATGGACCTCGAACCTTACAGTAACATTATTTTTGGCGGACCCACTGTAGGAACTCACACTTGGGGGAGCGAACATCAAAATCAGGATTGGGATTTGTTTCTCGCTCGCCTGACAAAGATGAAATTAGGTGATAAGACTTGTGCAATATTTGGCATGGGCGATCATGTTAGTTATGCTCACCATTTTGTAGATGATATTGGAGTGATGGCTCAGCGACTGGAAGGTGCAGGTGCAAGTCTTGTTGGGTTCGTTCCGGTTGATGGATACTTGTTTGAGCAATCGATGGCCCAGAGAGGTGATATTTTTGTTGGTCTTCCATTGGATGAGGACTTCGAGCCTGAGAAAACGCAGGATCGTATTGCTAATTGGGTTTTACAATTGCAGAAGGAGTTTAAATAGATAAGCTTTGAATGGAAAACGGTGACTTAGGTTGCCGTTTTTTGTTCTGTGATTATGAGGAATAAAAATTTCAAAACAGGAGAATTGGCAAAATGAATAATGATACACCAATTAATTACGAAGTAGTAAGTGAGCAAATAGCCTTGTCCAGGTTACCAAATATTGGACGGGCGTCCATTCGTGAACTAGTTCGGTTGGTAAATGAGATTGAAAGGATTACTGGAGATAAGTTCATTAGGATGGAAATGGGTGTTCCAGGCCTGGAGCCTCCGGAAATTGGTATTGAAGCAGAGATTGCTGCATTAAGAAGGGGGGTCGCTTCAAAATATCCTATGATTAACGGTGTTCCGGAACTCAAAAGGGAAATAAAGAGATTTGTTAAACTGTTTCTGGATGTTGAAGTCAGTGAGGATGGGTGTATTGCTACTGTTGGGGCGATGCAGGGTGCTATGGCTGCATTTATGGTGGCTAACAGATCCGACAAGACAAAACTTGGCACTTTATTTATTGACCCTGGATTCCCTGTGCAAAAGGCTCAGTGCCGGGTGCTTGGTCATGAGTTTGAGAGCTTTGATGTTTATGATTATCGTGGTGATAAACTTGGACCTAAGCTGGAATCATATCTCAAGACAAATAATATTTCAACAATTCTTTATTCAAATCCCAATAACCCCTCCTGGATTTGCTTCACTGAGGGTGAGCTTAAGACAATTGGAGAGTTAGCAAATAAATATGATGCCATAGTAATAGAAGATTTGGCATATTTTGGAATGGATTTTCGTCATGATTACTCCAACCCTGGGAAGCCTCCTTATCAGCCTTCAGTCGCCAAGTATATGGATAACTGGTTGTTGCTCATTTCAGGATCAAAGGCTTTTTCATTTGCTGGTGAAAGGGTTGCTGCAATGGTGATTTCCGATCATTTGTATAAAAGATGTTATCCTGATTTAAAAAGATATTATACATCAGATTGTTTTGGGTATTCAATGATTTTTGGAGCTTTATACAGCCTGTCTGCGGGAGTTAACCATTCCTCCCAATATGGTTTGGCTGCGATGCTCAAGGCAGCTAACGATGGTGAATTTGATTTTGTGGGGAGCGTTAAGTTATATGAGGAGAAGGCAAAGGTTATGAAGGCACTGTTTCTGGATAATGGTTTTAAAATCGTTTATGATACAGATATTGATGAACCCATAGCAGATGGTTTTTATTTCACTATTTCTTATCCGGGAATGACAGGAGATGATCTCTTAAAGGAGCTTCTTTATTATGGGATTAGTGCTATATCCCTAAATATTACGGGAAGTACCCGCACAGAGGGTTTGCGAGCATGTGTTTCTCAGGTTCATCCAAGCCAGTTTCCTGTTTTGGAGTCGAGGCTTAAGAAGTTCAATATAGATCATGCATAATAAGACTATGATTGCAGTTCAATCTTTTTTTCATCCTCTGATAAAAATCATATAGTTATTTTAATATTAGCATACTGATTTGGTTATATTTATAAACTCATAATAATTTTTAATGATATGGCGAAAGTAAGAGGAGCAATAGTTGTAGATACTGAAGGTTGTAAAGGCTGTGAGGTATGTACAGTGGCTTGCCCAAACCAGGTTATAGGGATGTCCAAGGAGGTTAATGGGAAAGGTTATCATTTTGCCTATATGGAAAACCCCGAAGATTGTGTTGGATGTGCTAATTGTGCAATAGTGTGTCCTGATGGTGTCATCTCAGTATATAAAGTGAAACTCAATCCACAAAACTAAGGACGAGATAATGAAGGAATTGAAATTATTAAAAGGTAATGAAGCCATAGCAGAAGGGGCGATTAGAGCAGGGGCTGATGCATATTTTGGCTATCCTATTACCCCACAGTCAGAGGTAATGGAGTACCTCATGGCTGAAAAGCCTGAACAAAGGACAGGAATGGTAGTCTTACAGGCTGAAAGTGAAGTAGCTTCTATTAATATGGTTTATGGTGCAGCAGGTACCGGTAAAAAAGTTTTGACATCATCGTCTAGTCCGGGTATCAGTCTGATGCAGGAGGGAATATCATATATTGCCGGAGCTGAATTGCCTTGCGTTATAGTGAATGTGGTTAGAGGAGGTCCTGGTTTAGGAACTATCCAGCCCTCACAAGCAGATTATTTTCAGACAACCAAGGGGGGTGGTCATGGTGATTATCATCTTATAGCTCTTGCACCTGCATCTGTCCAGGAAATGTTTGATTTTGTTTCTCTTGGATTCGATCTTGCATTCAAGTATAGAAATCCGGTGATGATTCAATCAGATGGTCTGATTGGTCAGATGATGGAAAAAGTTGAGCTCAGCGAACAGAAACCTAGAACTACTGAATTTGATCAAAGCTGGTGTACAACCGGTAAACCTACTAGCAGAGAGCAGAATGTTATTACTTCTCTGGATCTTGATGCTGGCAGACAGGAGCTTCACAATATTGATCTTCAAGCCAAGTACAAGAAAATAGAAGAGAATGAAGTGAGGTTTGAGGAGATTTCAACAGAGGACGCTGAGTATATTTTTGTAGCTTATGGATCAAGTTCCAGAATCTGTCAAAAAGCTATTCAGCTTGCCAGGGAGAAGGGGTATAAGGTAGGTCTATTGAGGCTTATTACTCTTTATCCTTTTCCAAAAGATGCAGTTAAAAGGCTTGCTGGCCAGGTAAAAGGTATGTTGTGTGTTGAGCAGAGTGCGGGTCAGATGATAGAGGATGTTAAGCTTTCTGCTGGATGTGATTTACCAATTCATCATTTTGGGAGAATGGGAGGTATGATTCCAATCCCTGAAGAAGTACTTGAGGCTCTCGAACAAAAATTAATAGGAAAATAAAATGGATATTCAAGATATAATCAAACCTGAGAATCTGGTTTATAAGAAGACAAGCCTGATGCAGGATCGTGCTCTAAGTTATTGCCCTGGTTGCGGTCATGGCACAGCACATAGAATTTTGATGGAAGTTATTGATGAACTGGGGATTTGTGAGGAGACTATTGGGGTTGCTCCAGTAGGTTGTTCAGTTCTGGCTTATGATTTTATGAATGTTGACATGCAGGGTGCTGCACATGGTCGTGCTCCAGCTGTTGCCACAGGTATAAAAAGATGCTGGTAGGATAAATATGTGTTTACCTACCAGGGTGATGGTGACCTTGCTGCTATAGGTACTGCAGAAACTATTCATGCGTGTAACAGAGGTGAAAATATTACAATCATATTTATAAATAATGCCATCTATGGGATGACTGGAGGGCAAATGGCTCCGACTACCCTTGAAGGTATGCGTACATCTACATCTCCTTATGGTCGTGACTTGAAATCAATGGGGAATCCAATTAAGATTACTGAATTGGTAGCTCAGCTTCCTGGCACTCATTATGTTTCAAGGCATTCAGTTCATACTCCAAGGGCAGTGAGAAGGACTAAAAAGGCCATATTGAAAGCTTTTGAAGTTCAGAAAGAAAGAAAAGGGCTGTCATTTATTGAGATAGTCTCAAATTGCAACTCTGGATGGAAAATGACTCCGGTAAAAGCAAATGAGTGGATGGAGGAGAATATGTTTCCATTTTTTGAGCTGGGTGATATTAAGGTAGATGGGAAGTTGGTTGAGAAAAAGTAAGTTAAAACAAGCAAATCATGACCGAAGAAATAATAATTGCAGGATTTGGAGGACAGGGTGTTCTGTCAATGGGTAAAATTCTGGCCTATTCAGGAATTATGCAGAACCAAGAAGTTAGCTGGTTTCCATCATATGGACCTGAAATGCGGGGTGGAACTGCTAATGTTACTGTTATCCTGAGTGATATGAGGATTAGTTCACCTGTTTTAAGGGTATATGACACTGCTATTCTACTGAACCAGCAGTCAATGGATAAATTTGAAGAGAGTGTTAAACCAGGAGGACTGTTACTTTATGATGGTAATGGGATAACTCATCATCCGACTCGAAAGGATATAAATATTTGTCGCGTTGATGCTGCTGAAGAAGCTGCTCGAATGGGAGCTACTAAAGTTTTTAATATGATTGTCCTGGGTGCCTACCTACATATTATGCCGGTTGTGAAACTTGAGAATGTTATGGAAGGTCTAAAAAAATCGCTTCCTGATCGTTATCATCATCTATTGGCCGACAATGAGAAAGCAATTTTAAGAGGTCATGAGATAGTAAAATACATCAACAAACTTGATTAATCGTTTTTCTCAAGCTTGCCTTCCATGAAGAGTTTTTCGTTGATCAGCCTTACGCGGTTCTCAACGTAATTTCTAAGGTTTGCATCTTTTAAACCAGCCTTCTCAAGGAAAGACTTGTAATATTCTTTTGCATCCTCTTTATTCCCACCTGTTTGCTCAATTAGCATGCCCATTTGGGCTAGTGGTACAGCGTCCTCTTGGTTCCACTCATAGGATCTGCTATAAAAATGCATTGCTGATTCATAATTTCTCACAAGGGCATGAAGCTGAGCAAGACCACTATACACATCAGAAATACCTGGGGTCACTGATAGTTTTAGTGAATTCTCCATGCAGGCAATTGCACTTTCCAGATCCGTCATCCATTTATAGCAAAAAGCTAGATAATACCAAGCTTGTGAGTCCTCCGGATCAAGCTTTGTAGTTGTCTGGTATATTGGAAATGCCTCTGCATATTTCGACTGTTTGTACAAGCTTAATCCCAGGTGACGGAAGGTGAAGGCTGTTGAATCACCTAGCAGAATTGCTCTTTTAAAGTCATATTCTGCATCTTTAAGATTCGCTCCCATAATGTTTAGAGATCCCCTGAACCTATATAACCATGAGTTCAAAGTGTCAATTAGGATCGCTTTCGATAGAACAGGTATTCCTTCCTCATATTTTTCTGTACGAACAAATAAATTTCCCAGGTGCGTATAGGCGGGTATATCTGTAGAATCTACTTCTACTGCCATGGAATACCATTTTATGGCATCGTTCAGACTGTCCCTTTTTGAGTGTAAGGAACCAATCTGTTTCATGAAATTGATGTTTAGGCTATCCCTTAGGTGAAGAGTGTAATATTGATCCAGTGCTTCCTCTATTTTCCCATCTTTACTAAGGGCCTGAGCTTTAAGTATTGAAGCAAAAAGATGAGTCGAATCCATTTTCAGGACAGAGTCGCAATACGAAATGCATAGTTCATGTTGCTGAAGATCAGAATATAAAGACGATATTTGATAATAGTAAGCCGGAATTCCGGGTTCTAAAAATATGGCTTGCTTAACACTTCCTAAAGCTTTTTTATATTGTATTATTTGTCGCTCAACCTGACTTCTTAGAAACCATGCTTTAGCACTGTCCGGATAATTTTCACAAAGAGAATAAACCAGTCTGTAGCTTTCGGCGGCATCACCCCGACTAAGTGTATATTGAATAGTATTATAGTCATCTATAAAATCACCTGACTGGGCCAATAGTTTGCCAGGTAGGATTGATACTAGAATAATCAGAAGTAAGAGATAGGTTTTCACTGGATATTTTTTGTCAAATCTAACTAATAGTTTAATTAGTCAGCTAATTGGTTAGCTAAAAATCGATATCTGTGTAAAAAATTTATGTAATTGCGATTAAATTATTACGATTCAAATTTATTACCCTCCTGCATTTTTCGGAGTTTGCGGTATAGTAGACGAGGGAAGAATTTATGAAGATAGATTCCTAGAATTTCACTGCCGCCGTAGGTAGTTTCTCTTTTTCCTTTGAGGACGTCTTTAACAACCTTTCTGGCCAATATTTTAGGGTCCATTCCTGCATTTTGGAATTTACTCATTTTATTAAATTTCCCTCCTGATGCTGTAAGGGCATTCAAAGATACATCTGTTTTAATATACCCGGGGCATATTATTGTCACTTTGATATTGTACTCCCATAGTTCCTCTCGCAAGGTGTCGAAAAAACCATGAAGAGCGTGTTTGGCTGCTGCATAAGCAGATCTCATTGGTGTGCCGAACTTCCCGGTAACCGAAGATGTCACGGTTATATTTCCTTTTCCTGATTTAATCATAAAAGGTAGTATAGCTTTAGTTAGGGCAACATGTCCAAGAAAGTTAATGTCCATCATTTTTTTATCTATGGACACAGGTGTTTCAATAGCAAGAGCCCTGGAACTTACGCCAGCATTGTTAAAGAGGTAATCTATTTTGCCAAATTTGTCGATTACTATCTTGACAAGATTATCAAAATCATCGTAATTTTCCATGTCCATTGGAACAATAAGAAATCGTTTTTCTGGGAGTCCGGTTTCTCTAGCAACTCTTTCAAGCTCTTCCTTTCTGCGGGATGAAAGAACCAGATTTGCGCCATTCAAAGCACATTCTTCAGCTATTGCTTTACCAATACCACTTGATGCACCTGTTATCCATACAACTTGATCTGTGAGCTTAGGCATTTATTAAAAGTTTTACCGAAAATATAAATTTGCTTGATATGAATCAGGATATTAGTAAACTTTTTGGTTTCAGCTTTGATTACTTCTTATCTTTGCAAAATAATATAAATTGTTTAAGGGCATATAAATAGGATCGATGAGTAAAAAATCCATTACAGGGATACAACAAATTGGAATTGGCGTCCAAAATCTTTTAGAGGCTTGGAAGTGGTATAAGAGCCATTTTGGAATGGATGTAAGAATTTTTGAAGATGATGCTACGGCTGAGTTGATGCTTCCTTATACCGGAGGTCAGCCAAGGCAGCGTCATGCTGCATTAGCTATGAATATCCAAGGTGGAGGTGGGTTTGAAATATGGCAATATAAGGGGCGTACACCACTTGCTCCATCTTTTGAGGTGAAAATTGGTGATTTGGGGATTTTTGCTGCCAAGGTTAAATCCAAAGATATTGAAGAAAGTTATCGTGAGATAAAGTCTAAAGGCGCAAATGTTTTAAGTGAAATAATGACAGGGCCATGTGGTAAAAGTCACTTCTTTGTAAGGGATCCCTTTAACAATGTGTTTGAGGTTATCCAGGGCAATTCCTGGTTTTTTAACGATAAAAAGCATGGAGGTGGTGCTAGTGGAGCAATTATTGGCGTAAGCAATATTGCTCGTGCCCGAAAATTGTATTCTGGTGTTCTGGGATATGATAAGGTGGAATATGATGTTGAGGGTAAGTTTGATGATCTGGCAGGTGTTCCTGGCGGCGACAATGTTGTAAGGCGTGTCTTACTTTCTCATTCCGAAAAACGTTTTGGAGGGTTTAGTGGTCTTTTTGGGGATAGTTTGATTGAGCTAGTTCAGGTACTTGATAGAAAATCCGAACTTATCTTTAAGAACAGGCTTTGGGGCGACCTTGGGTTCATTCACCTATGTTTTGATATACAGAATATGGTTGCTCTCAAAGAGGAGTGCAGAGATAATGGATTTCCGTTTACAGTAGATAGTTCAGTGAAAGATCCCAATACTTTTGATATGGGTGAAGCTGCTGGACATTTTTCTTATATAGAAGATCCTGATGGTACTTTGATTGAGTTTGTAGAAACCCATAGGATTCCTGTAATGAAAAAACTGGGTTGGTACATCAACCTAAGGAATCGGGATCCTAAAAAGAATTTGCCGAGTTGGCTACTTAAAATGCTAAGGTTTAACAGGTTTAAAGGGTAGCTTGCTTAACAAACAGTTTATTGCTATTCGTAAAAATGCATTTCCTGGATATACTCCCAAACAGCAGAGGGCATATAATACCTGATATCTTTTTTATTTTTAACAGCTTGTCTAATGAAAGTTGAAGAAATCTCCATGTTTGGGGCATCAACTATATGAAAAGCAGGATGGCTCAGCAACGGATGCTTATCGGTTCCTGGTCTTGGGTAAACCAAAAAAGAATAATTTTCTAAAAGGACATCATAATTTTTCCATTTTTCAAAAGAAGGAAGTTGGTCCGACCCAATTATCAGAAAAAACTCCTTGTCGGGATATTGATCGATAAGATAAGTCAGGGTATCTATTGTGTAAGAAGGTTTTGATAGTTTGAATTCGATGTTGGAAGCTCTAAACCTTGTGTCATTCCCAATGGCTCTGTTAACCAGCTCATAACGATGATAGTCGGCAAGAAGAGATGCTTTAGTCTTAAAAGGATTTTGAGGGCTTATTATAAACCATAGTTGGTCGATATCTGTGTATTCAACCATATAATTAGCAATTGCCATATGGCCAAAATGAATAGGGTTGAAGGAGCCGAAAAAAAGTCCAATTTTCACAATTTCAATTTTAATTATTCAGACAGGAAGTTACTGACTTTTTTACCAGCTTCTTGCAATGCTTTTTTGAGATCATCATTTATAATAATCAGATCAAATTTTTCAGCAAAGCTCATTTCATGCAGAGCCTTGTCGAGTCGCATCTGGATTTTCCCCTTTGAGTCTGTAGATCTGAGATTCAATCGTTTCTCGAGAGTTTTAACATCGGGAGGCTGGATGAAAATGGCAAGAGCTTCCTTTCCAAAGAACTTTTTTATGTTTAACCCTCCGACAACATCAACATCAAATAGGACATTATGGCCTGATTCTGTTATTCTTGACACCTCTTTTTTTAGAGTACCGTAGTAATGATCTGGGTAAACCTCTTCCCATTCAAGAAATTCATCTGCTTCAATTTTCTTCCTGAAATCTGATGGACTTAAAAAATAATAATCTATACCCTCTTTTTCTCCTGTTCTTTTTTCCCTGCTACATGCTGAAATAGAAAATTTTAGCTTCAAGCCCAACTGGAGCAAATGCTTTGCGATAGTAGTTTTTCCTGATCCTGAAGGAGCCGATAGGATGACTAACTTGCCTTTTTTTTTAATTATGCCTGTCATTAAACAAATAGCCTAGTTACTAAGTGATCATAAAACGTTTAATAGCTGTTCCCTGATTTTTTCAAGCTCATCTTTCATTTGCACAACCAGCCTTTGGATGTCACCATTATTTGCTTTTGAACCCATTGTATTGATCTCCCGGCCAATTTCCTGAGCGATAAAGCCGAGCTTTTTACCTGCAATATCTTCTTTGTCAATTGTTTCAAGGAAGTATGAGCAATGGTTGGCCAATCTAACCTTCTCCTCAGTTATATCAAGCTTTTCCAGATAATAGATTATTTCCTGTTCAAATCTGTTATTGTCAATCTTATCTTTGCCAATAAATTCATTTAAATTTCCTTCCAACCTGGTTTTGATTAGATCTAGTCTTGCTCCTAAATATTTCTCGATCTCTATTGAAAGGGTAATAATATTATTAATCCTAAGCCTGATATCTTCTTCCAGAACTTTTCCTTCCTGCTCTCTGAACTCCAGTGTTGCTGATAATGCATTATCCAAAGATTCCATTATCGCTATCCATTCTTCATCATTAATCTCTTGCCTTTCCACTCTAAGTACTTCAGGAAGCCTCATTATTATTGGCATAAGGGTTTCATTACCAGGGATATCAGTCCACTCTTTCATTTCCTGAAATTGTGTGATATAATCTTTTACAACCATATGATTAATAGTGGCTTTTCTTTCAACTTCCGTTAAATCATACCAAAGGTTGAATTCGATTTTTCCTCTTATTAATTCGCGTGTTAGCTTATTTCTAAGTATAGATTCCCTGTCGCGGTACATACTTGGGAGCTTGACGGTGACATCAGCTTGTTTACTATTAAGGCATTTTATCTCGATAGTGATAATTTTATTAGGGAGCACACAACTTGTTTTCCCATATCCTGTCATTGATTTCAACATAGAAGACGTATTTGGTTATTGCAAAGGTAAAATAATGGCCTTAATACAGCCGAACTCGCTATTTTTTATTTTTGGCATTCGAATTGATATCTTTATGAAAAACCTGTCTTTGATATGCGTCATTCAATAATTATATATAGCATCCTGATTTTTTGCCTGGGTTTTATTCCCGGAACTCCGGGCACATTTAATGCCACTGATTACGGGCAAGAATGGCAAAGTGTTGATTCACTTGAGAGTATTGGGCTCTACCGGCAAGCTTTAAAAAAGGTTGATGAGATTTATGAAAAATCCAAAAGGGGGCATCAGAGTGGAGACGAGTTGAAAGCTTTAATTTTCAAGCTTAGGTTTATACATGTTTTAAGTGAGGATGGTTATCAGGAGATTATTCGAGAGTTATCAAAGGATCTGGAGGATGATAGGGTAGTGATAAAGTCGATTAAGACGAGTATGTTAGCGGAGCTTTATCTAAGGTATTATCAAAACAATCGCTGGAGTATTTTTAAAAATAATGGATCTACTGATCAGGGATCTGAAAACTTGGAAACCTGGTCGCCCTCTAAGTTTGGGATGATTATTGACAGTTTATATCAGGAGTCAATAAATTCTCCTGATTTGCTTGCTGGCATAGGTTTGTCGGAATACCAAAAAGTGTTACAAGATAGTTTACGGGGTGGGGGTAATCCAACAGTATTAGACTTGCTGTCAAATCGGGCACTTGATTTTTACCAGCAAGATGAGCTTGATTATTCAGTAGATCCACTGCCTCAATTTCTTATGGACAGTATGGTTTTTTCTCCAAAGGATGAATTTTTGCTGTGGCTAAGAAGACAAACTATTGGAGATTCTTTTTTTTCCAAATCGCTTGCAATTCATAGTATTATCATAAATCATCATCTAGAAGATATACCAGAAGGAGATCTTCTCAATGCAGATCTAAAGCGTTTAACAAATTCTTACAGGACTTATTTGGGTGAAAATGGGGATAGGATGTATCTGGAGGCACTTGACCATTTAATTGAATCAAATGAGATTGACAGTCTCAGAGCTGAAGTATTATTAAAGAAGGCTGATTTTTTTGATCAGAGGTATTATAAGTACAAGATTAATGGTTCAGATACTACTAAATATATTCATGATAGAAGGCAGTCATATCTTTTAGCCAATAAGGTAATAGATCTTAGTCCTAAATCCGGCTCGGCTCTCAAGGCTCAAAATTTAATAAATAAAATTTCAGCTCCTCAACTAAAGGTTTCAACTCAGACCGTGGCCTTTCCCAATCGCCACATTCCTATTTCCATTGAATACCGGAATATGGAAGACCTGTGGTATTGGATTACACCTGTAAGCCCACTAACAACCTTGAGCTCAGGGGTAAGTAATGCCGACAGGTTGCCCGACATCTTTGTTGAAGGGAATAGTCCGGTGTCTAAAGGTAGATTTCATCTCACGGATAGGAAGGACTACAATTCTCACAGAGTGATTGTGGATTTACCTCCTTTGCTTGAGGGTAATTACCAGCTGCTGATAACAAGCTCCTCTGATCCTCAAAATGAAACAGACCTTATCTCTTTAAGCCACCTTAGGGTATCTGATTTGTCTTGGATGAGCCAGGTTCAGGATGATGGACAATTATTAGTTCACATTGTAGACAGGGGGTCTGGGAATCCCATTGAGGGAATTAGTGCTAAGCAATACTATAGGGATTATGGTAACCGTCAAAGGGAAGAAAGGTTCATTGCAGGAGCATTATTCCAAAGTAACAGAGACGGTGAAATACTTATCCCCTCAGATAATAGTTCGGGAGATAGGAGAAATAACTCCTCTTTTTATCTTCTTTTTGGCTCTGATGATACTGGAATAATTTTGCCGGATAGTTATTACAATAGTCCCAGAATAAATTCTAAGGAGTTGCGTCCATCACAAAGAATATTCACAGACAGAGGTATATACAGGCCTGGTCAGGAAGTATTTTTTTCCGGACTGCTTGTCATTGAAGATAACAATAAACTAAAAGCTGATAAGAATAAAGACCTTGAAGTCCTTTTCCAAAATGCTAATTATAAAGCTATTGACACTTTAAAGATCCGAACAAATGATTTTGGTTTTTTCTCTGGTAGTTTCAGTATTCCTCCTGATGTAATGAGTGGAAGGTTCCAGTTAGTAAGTCAATGGGGGAGGCATATAATACAGGTTGAGCAGTACAAGAGGCCAGCGTTTAATATAAATATTGATCCAGATACCAG
>CAYUNU010000017.1:17988-19648 GCA_964446195.1 uncultured Porphyromonadaceae bacterium
AGGTTGAGCAGTACAAGAGGCCAGCGTTTAATATAAATATTGATCCAGATACCAGAATCTACTACCCTGGTGACTCTATTTATATATCTGGAATGGCTCAAGCTTTTGCGGGGATGCGACTTAAGGGAGCTGATGTTCAGATTGATGCTTCCTTGAGTCTTTTTAGTAATAATGTTTTTAAGTACAGATTCACCAGTCGAAAGATCCATATTGCTACTGTTAATAAAACACTTGACTCAGAAGGTAAATTTTCCTGGTCACTTTTAAGTTTACGCTTTCCCGAAAGTTCGTTTTCACAAGCAGCATACGAGTTTCTGGTAAAGGTTAGGGATATCAATGGTGAAACAAGGGAAGTCTACCATCGTTTGCTTATAAGTAATACACCTGTTCGTGCGAAGGTTAGTGGGCCCGAAATAATTGATAGACGTGAAGGTGGCTCATGGTTAATCGACGTAAAATCACCAGGAGGAAGGTTTGTAGATACTGATTTATTAGTAAAAGTTGCTGCTTTAAACAATCCTGATAGGAGAGAGCTCCCTTTTCCTTTAGCCAAGCCTGACATTTGGGTTGTGAATAGCAAGGAATGGGAGAAGCGTTTTCCAAGAATTCCATATAAACCTACTAATGTGGAGGACAGTGTACGGTGTTTTTTCACAGAGGACAGCTATCAGGTCTCAAAGGGTAAGTTGCTATTTAATCCTGATTTACGTAAGTGGGCTAATGGACGGTATAGGATAATAATATGCTTCAATGATCAACCTGATAAAATTATTGGACAGCATGAATTTGATATATATGATTCGCGGCGGAAAGACTTCCCGGTAAGAGATCCCTTATGGATAGATGTGGATAAGGCTGAATATCAGCCTGGCGATAGGTTAGATATTCATATGGGATCGAGGTATCCAGGATTGTATCTTCTGGAGCTTTGTGGAATGGATACAGTTTATCAACGGGAATGGATTGCCCTCGGAAATACCAGAAGAAGATATTGTTTGCCTATTACGCATGATATGCTGGGAAATATCAGCATAAGTCTTTCCGGAGTATATGAGAACAATCTATTCTCGAAAGGGCAACTGGTAAGAGTGCCTCGCTTGGACAAGGATCTGCTAGTTTCAGGTTTAGATAGTATTGGGCTTATGGCTCCTGGGGAAGAAGCCAAATTGAATTTTAGAGTAAGGGATAAGCAGGGGATTCCCATACATATTGAGGGAGTATTGACTATATATGATGCAACCTTAGATGAGATATATCAGCATCATTGGAAAAGGATAGAATGGCCGAAGCTGAGTTTTATCAAACGAAGAAGTGGTGAAAATGGATTTGGCTTAACTATTTCCAGGTTAGTCCAAAGACCTACTATACTATTTAATTCTGTTGAATCAGAAACTGAGCCTGTTCTTAATTGGTTTGGTTTGAATTATTATGGTATCAGGAGTTTAGGTGATAGGGAAATGGCAATGGAGCCCGTCGGAGAAATGGTCAAGACAGCCAGGATGGACGGAGCAGACGGTGAGGGTGAGTTATTCATGGTTAAGGATGATCGAATTGACTTAGGCTCTGAGTTGCTTGTTGTTGATGAAAATCAGGATGAACTAAGTTCTCCTCCGTATTTTCGCAAGGATTTCAGGGAGACTGCTTATTTTTCTTCAAATAT
>CAYUNU010000018.1:0-16390 GCA_964446195.1 uncultured Porphyromonadaceae bacterium
TATCGGTGTACCAGTTATTAAAGGAATAAAAACCGAGGGAGAAAAATTTGCCGGAGCAATTGACACATATTGTATTGAAGCACTTATGCAGGACGGCAAGGCTCTGCAAGCTGGCACTTCCCATTTTCTGGGCCAGAATTTTGCAAAAGCATTTGACGTTAAATTTGCTACCAAGGAAGGTAAAGAGGAATACGTATGGGCTACCTCATGGGGAGTTAGCACACGCCTTATGGGCGCACTTATTATGGCACATTCTGATGACCAGGGACTTGTTTTACCACCAAAACTAGCTCCCTATCAGGTTGTTATAATTCCAATTTACAAAAGTCCTGAAGAATTTGCAGCTACTAAAGAAGCATCACATAATTTTGCTGCTCAGCTGATGGATGCAGGTATTTCAGTGAAAGTGGATGATAGAGATACTCAAAAACCTGGTTGGAAATTTGCGGAATACGAACTTAAAGGTGTGCCAATAAGATTGGCTGTCGGCCCACGCGACCTAAATAATGGAACTCTTGAAGCTGCTCGTAGAGATACTCTTACTAAAGAGACGATCTCGCATGATCAGCTAGTCAATTACTGTTCTAATCTGCTTGAAGAAATACAAAACAATATTTATTCTAAAGCATATAATTTTAGAGCCGAAAACACTTTTAAAGCAGACACCTGGGACGAATTCCTTAAGCTTATTGAAAAAGGAGGTTTTGTTTCTGCTCACTGGGATGGTACTTCTGAAACAGAGAAACTAATTCAGCAAGAAACAAAAGCAACCATACGTTGCATTCCAATGGATAACACTATGGAAGATGGGAAATGTATTAAAACAGGAAAACCTTCCGTTCAAAGAGTGTTATTTGCCAAAGCCTATTAAATATTAAAAGCATAAATATGCCTAAAGAAAACAAAGAGCAACAGATTATTAGCACCTTAAGCAATAAATCTCAATTGAAGCAAGTGGTTTACGACAATACTTTTTCGGCATTTAACATGCTCAAGGAGGTTTTGAAAGATATTAACGATAAGTATAACGAAAAACTATTTGACAGTGATAATAGGACTAAATTGAAATACTATGAGAATGAGAGCTTTGAAGCTGAGCTGAAGGTTGCCGGAGATATTCTCGTATTCACTATGCATTCAAATATTTTTCAATTCAACAGAGAGCACGAAATCTGGAAAACGAAATATGTTAAAGACAATGTGCTTGCCGGTTTTTCTGGCATAATAAGTATTTACAATTTTCTTTCAGATTCCTTCAAGTATGGCAGGAATGAAGATCTGGGGTATCTCATTGCACGAATTTTTGTCAATAAGGACAATTTCTTTTTTGTTCAGGGCAAAAGACAAACAGGATTCAATTATTCCACTTTGGGTACAAAAAAAATCAGCAAAGAAACCCTACAAGAAATAGTTGAAGCTGCTATAAACTATACTCTTGATTTCGATCTACTTGTTCCACCATACGATACCGTAAAACTGGCCACTGTCGGTCAGATCCGGCAAAATATTAGTGACTCAAAAACCAGAACAGGTAAAAGGCTTGGTTTTCAATTTAGATCAGACGATATCGATAAATAGTAAAATAAATCAATCATGAAAAAAATTGCGTTGTTAAGCACTCTTGGAATTTTAATTATGGCACTATTTTCAGCTTGTCAGAATGCAAATACACCAGATGAGCCAATTGATCCGGTAGTTCAGGAAAAATTAGATGCCTTTGCACCTTTTAAACTCACTACTGATCTTAGTGGTCTCACTGCTAATGAAAAAGCCATGCTTCCCCACCTTATTAAGGCGGCAGAGCAAATGGAAAACATATTCTGGAAAGAAGCATATGGCAATCGTGATGAGTTATTGAAGACACTTAAAGATCCTGCTGCACGTGAGTTTGCAAAAATAAACTACGGGCCATGGGAGAGGCTAAACGAGAACACACCTTTTGTTGACGGATTCGATGAAAAACCACTCGGATCACAACTCTACCCTAAGGATATGACGAAAGAGGAGTTTAATGACTGGGAAAATGATACTAAGAGTAGTTTATATACTCTAATTCGCAGGGATAAAAACGGAAACCTGGAATCTATTCCCTACCATGTTGCATTTAAAGAAGAAACAGAAATCGCTGTTAAACACATAAGAGAAGCTGCGAAGTTAGCTGATGATGAGGGTTTACAAAAATACTTAACACTACGTGCTGATGCACTTCTGAGCGACGATTATCTTGCCAGTGATATGGCCTGGATGGATATGAAAACGAATAATATCGATTTCGTCGTTGGCCCTATTGAGAATTATGAAGATGCCTTATTCGGATATAAAGCAGCACATGAATCATATGTATTGGTTAAGGATAAGGAATGGAGCGATAGGCTGTCCAGATTTGCTTCTTTGCTTCCCGAACTTCAGAAGTCTCTTCCTGTTCCTGAGGAATATAAAAAGGAAGTACCCGGCAGCGACTCTGATCTTGGTGTATATGATGCAATATACTACGGAGGTGATTGCAATGCCGGTAGTAAAACCATTGCTATCAACCTTCCAAATGATGAAAGAGTACATCTGGAAAAAGGAAGTCGGAAATTGCAATTAAAGAACTCCATGAGAGCTAAATTTGAAAAGATTCTCGTCCCTATTGCAAATGAGTTAATGGCTGAAGATCAGCGTAAGCACATAAGCTTCGACGCCTTTTTTGAAAACACTATGTTTCACGAGGTGGGTCATGGTCTTGGAATTAAAAACACAATAAATGGCTTAGGTCCGGTAAGAAAAGTTCTAAGCGATCAGTATAGCGCCTTTGAGGAAGGTAAGGCTGATATTGTTGGCCTATATTTAGTTTCCAAACTTACTGAGATGGGTGAGTTTGGAGATAAAGACTTAATGGACAACTATGTCACCTTTATGGCCGGGATATTCAGATCAGTAAGGTTTGGTGCCACCAGCTCACATGGGAAAGCCAATATGGTTAGGTTTAACTATTTCCAGGAGAAAGGTGCCTTCACCAGAGATGAAATTACTGGTACTTATAGAGTCAATTTCGATGCGATGACTCAAGCCATGCTTGACCTTACTAAAGAGATACTTATTGTCCAGGGAAATGGTGATTACGAAGCTGCCAAGAAAATCCTCTCTGAAGATGGGTATATAAAAGAGAGTTTACAGAAGGACCTCGATAGATTAAAGGAAAAAGGTATTCCAAAGGATATTGTTTTTATTCAGGGTATTGATGTACTCGATTTGTAATGGAATCCCCTGTTAGCATTAATTACCTGGCATTCAGGGTTAAAAGAGAAGAATCAGGTCTATTCACCAGATCGGTAGAACAAATTGCGTCAAGCCTTCTTCCTCATGGAGAAGTTATGATCAAAGTGTTTTTTTCAGGTCTCAATTATAAAGATGCCCTTTCTTCATATGGGCGCCCCGGGGTCACCCGAAACTATCCACACACTCCCGGGATTGATGCAGCCGGTGTTGTTCAGAGTAGTTCTTCTCCTGATTTTTCACCAGGAGAAGAAGTATTGGTTACTTCCTATGATCTGGGGATGGATACTGATGGTGGATTTGGTCAATATATTAGTGTCCCTGCGACTTGGGTTGTTCCGATGCCTCACAAAATGACCTTGCGCGAAAGCATGATTGCCGGTACCTCAGGCCTAACCGCAGCCCAGGGGGTATACAATTTATTAGAAGCCGGGCAGAAACCCGAAGATGGTCCTATTGTTGTAAGCGGAGCCAGAGGTGCAGTTGGTAGCTACGCCATTGGACTATTGGCACATCTTGGCTTTGAAGTGCATGCTGCTGTATCTAAACTGGGCAATGATACTGAAATACTAAAAAAACAGGGGGCATCAGAAGTAATTGATAGTAGTATCACAGATGATAAATCCGGTAGAGCCTTGCTGAAACCTCGTTGGGCAGGAGGATTTGATTCCATTGGAGATAACACTTTAGCTACAATTCTAAAATCCACCATGTACGGTGGAAATATTGTCTGTGTCGGAAATATTCAATCAGGCAACCTGTCAACAACTGTTTATCCATTTATAATCAGAGGAATAAAACTAATTGGAGTAGCCACCCAAGACACACCCATGCCCCTAAGAAAAAAGCTATGGGACCTGCTGTCGGACGAATGGAAACTACCTCATACTGAGCTCTTCGTCAAAGAAATTGGACTGTCGGATTTGGATACCAGTTTGTCCAATATGATCTCTAAACAAAGCCGTGGAAAAACACTCCTCAATCTCTGGAAATAATTAACAATCATCACCTTATACACTGAGTCATTGATATTTAAATTATGCTTGAGAAGATCAGTAAATACATAGAAACAAAAAACCTATACCAGCCCGAAGAAAAGCTTCTTGTAGCTGTAAGCGGAGGTATTGATTCAGTTGTATTACTCGACCTTCTGGTTAAATTGTCACTTCCATGTGCTATTGCTCATTGCAATTTTCAGTTGCGTGGTGAAGAGTCAGACCAGGATGAGAAATTTGTTCTCTCCCTTGGCAAGAAATATGATTTAAAAACTCATAACATCAAATTCCACACTAGGGATCATGCTGAAAACGAGAAGATTTCTACACAGATGGCTGCTCGTGAACTGAGATACAAATGGTTTGAAGATATTGCCGAGGAGTATGCTTATTCAAATATCGCCATTGCTCATAATTCTGATGATAATATTGAGACTTTTCATTTGAATCTCTCACGTGGAACCGGCCTGGCTGGGATAATAGGCATGGATCCAAAATCAGGAAAAATTATCAGACCTATTCTATGGGCTTCACGCAAAGATATCGTTGAATATTGCCAAGCGAATAATCTTCATTACAGAGAGGATTCAAGCAATAGCAAGATAAACTATAAGAGAAATTTCCTTCGTCATAAGATCATTCCAAAATTTGACACCATAAATCCTTCTTATTCGGAAACGATGGTGCAAAACATGGAATTCTTCAGACAATCGGCTGTTATGCTGGATGAATATTTTGAACTATTAGCAAAGGATCTGCTTATAAAATCAGGAGGGGAGATAAAAATTAATATTAATAAGCTAAAAAACCTGCCTGAACCTTCGTGGTTTTTATTTAAACTCCTCAATCCTTTTGGTTTTAATTCCAGTCAAATCAACAGTATTTCACTTTCCCTGGAATCAGAACCTGGAAAGAAATTTTATCATCTCAATAATACAGTTTTAAAGGATCGGGATTTCCTGATTTTATCCTTTTCCAGAAACGCTGCTAAGGGCGAATACCTTTTGGAGAAAACTTCGGGAAAGATCAATCAACCAATTAATTTAGAATGGAATACCCATAGCTTTGAAAACTATCATATTAAGAAGAGTCCGCAAATTGCTAATCTAGATGCATCAAAAATAAGTTATCCATTGACCATTAGAAAGTGGCAAGATGGCGACAGTTTTAAACCTTTCGGAATGCAAGGGATAAAGAAGCTTAGTGATTTTTTCATAGACCAAAAACTCTCCTTTTTTGAGAAAGAAAATATATGGTTGTTACTATCCGACAATAAAATTGTTTGGGTTATTGGGCATCGAATTGATGATCGATTTAGAGTCCGGCCGGGAACTGAACAAATTTTAGAAATTGAAATGAGATAAATTGCGAAGGAATACCTCTGCCTTTGTGTTAATTTTTGTTATTAGACGTTAACAAGCACACATCTCTCTTTTGTATTATTATATAGTTTACTTCTTTTGTAGTCCTAAAAATTCAATCAAATAAATTATTCAAAATGGATATTATTGTTGAGAATCTTTCGAAAGTTTACGGTTCACAACACGCTGTTGATGATATTTCTTTCAAGGTGAGGACTGGCGAAGTCCTTGGTTTCCTAGGACCCAATGGTGCAGGCAAAACCACCACAATGAAAGCAATCACATCTTATTTGAATCCTACCAGTGGAGTTATTCGGGTAGGAGAATTTAGCGTGGCTGATCAACCAGAAGAAGTTAGAAAATGCATTGGCTATTTACCAGAGCAAAATCCACTTTATGAGGAGATGCCGGTTATTGATTACCTGAAATTCGTAGCTGAAATACAAGGTATTCAAAAATCTAAAATCAAAGACAGATTGCTGGAAATGGTTAGCATATGCGGTCTCGAAGGCGAGAAGCATAAGAAAATCAATGAGTTATCTAAGGGTTACAAACAAAGAGTTGGCTTGGCCCAAGCACTGATTCATGATCCTGATGTTTTGATATTGGATGAGCCAACATCCGGTCTTGATCCCAACCAGATAATTGAGATCAGAGAGCTTATAAAGACAATTGGACGAGAGAAAACAGTTATTCTTAGTTCACACATTCTGGCAGAAGTTGAAGCGACCTGCGATCGTATTCTGATCATTAACAAGGGTAAAATTGTTGCTGATGGATCTGCAGATGATTTAAGAAAGCAGGCCAAAGGTCAGGAGCTTCTTGTACTAACTATTGAGGATGCTGATACTAACGAAGTATTTGAGGCACTAAAGAGCCTGGGATCCGTTGAATTAGTTGATAAAAAAGGTGACAAGAATAGGTTTGAGGTTCAAAGCAGGCCTGATGAATCCTCCAGAAGGGCAATTTTTGCCCTGTGCATGGAAAAAGGTTGGCCTCTAACTGAGATGACACCTGTTGAAACAAAATTGGAAGACATCTTCCATGAGCTGACAATGAATTAATAATAACCTTAAAAACTTTAAGCATGAAACAGATATGGATAATTGCCAAAAGAGAGCTAAGGTCATTCTTTAATTCACTTATGGCGTATATATTATTGGTTGCCTTCCTGGGCTTTAGTGGCTTCTTCACCTGGATATCAGGATCAGATGTCTTTATGGTGGGACAGGCCAGTTTACAATCATTCTTTGGAATAGCATATTGGACACTATTCTTCTTTATTCCCGGACTAACAATGGGGCTTTTGGCAGAAGAAACACGATCAGGGACTATTGAATTACTATTAACCAAGCCAATATCTGACTGGCATGTTGTAGTGGGAAAGTTCCTGTCCAGCTGGATGTTAATAGCTATTGCACTTGCCTTTACCCTACCCTACTATATTACGGTTTCTACAATCGGAGATATTGATCATGGATCAGTATGGGCAGGATATCTGGGACTACTGTTAATGTCGGGAGCATATATCGGAATTGGCTTGTTTGCAAGTTCTATCTCCAAGAATCAAATTGTTGGATTTCTACTAGCCTTACTGATCGGAATATTCTTTCATATTATTTTCGGCATTCTTGCCGGTAATACTTCCGGCCTTCTTGGAAATGTACTCAACTACCTGAGTTTAAGCACTCATTTTGAATCTATATCAAGAGGAGTAATCGATTCCAAAGACCTGATTTATTTCTTTTCAATAATGGCACTAGGACTGTTGGGTGCTGAGTATTCATTAACCCGCAGAAAGTTTTAATGCATAAACCCAGGACTATTATGAAAAAAACAACATCATATCTACTAATCCTTATCGGTATTTTAATACTTGTAAATGTGTTGTCAGACAATTTCTTTTTCCGTCTGGACTTTACTGCTGATAAGAGATACACGCTAAGCGGCGCAACGAAAGATATTCTAAAGAACCTTGATGAACCAGTTACTGTTTCAGCATATTTCAGCAAGGATGTTCCCGCTCAGATGACCAAAACTAAAAGAGACTTCAAAGAGATGCTAATTGAATACTCCAACCTGTCAAAAGGAATGGTGGTATACGAATTTATTGATCCAAGTGCAGGCGAGCTTGAAGAGCAGCAAGCAATGGCAGCAGGCATACAGCCGGTTATTGCAACGGTTAGGGAAAAAGATCAGGCAAAACAGCAAAAGGTATACCTCGGAGCTGTCGTTTCGATTGGCGAATCATCAGAAGTTATTCCATTTATGCAGCCTGGAGCTGCCATGGAATATGCTTTATCATCTACTATCAAGAAGATATCAGTAATTAACAAGCCGGTAATTGGATTACTCCAGGGTCATGGCGAACCGAGTATACAATCTTATCCCCAGGCCTTGGCTCAGTTAGGTATTCTGTATGAAGTTGAGCCTTTTGAGCTAAGTGATACCACTGATGCACTTGGACAATACAGAACAATTGCTATTGTTGCCCCTACGGACTCTTTTCCCTCCAGCCATCTTTCCCAGCTGGATAACTTTCTGAAAAACGGCGGTAATATTTTTATGGCAATAAATAGAGTCGAGGGTGATCTTTCCGTAGCAAGAGGAAGCTCTGTTTCAACAGGTCTTGAGACCTGGTTAACAAGCAAGGGCCTGATTATTGAAAATAATTTTGTTGTAGATGCACGCTGTGCCAGAATATCTGTTCGTCAGCAACAAGGTATGTTCAATTACACTACTCAGGTCCCTTTCTATTACATACCTATGCTCTCGGGCTTTGCTGATCATCCTATTACCAGTGGCTTAGAAACGGTTGTAATGCCATTTGTAAGTAACCTGAATTATGCAGGAGATACCACAAAAACTTTCACACCATTGGTTTGGACTTCTGATAAGTCAGGCACTCAGCCCTCACCTGTATATTTCGACGTGAGTAGACAATGGGTTGAGAGTGATTTCCCAATGGAAAAATTAACTGTAGGTGGTTTGATTGAAGGTAAAATTTCAGGAGGTAATCCATCCAGAATGATCGTCTTTGCTGATGGTGACTTTGCCGTAAATGGTGAGGGACAGCAAGCCAGAAATCAAGGCGCTGATAACATAAGCCTGATGGTCAACTCTATTGACTATCTGTCTGATGACACAGGCCTTATCGAACTAAGAACCAAAGGAGTTACATCCCGTCCTCTGGACGAGCTTGAAGATGGTAAAAAGACATTTCTGAAGTACCTTAACTTCCTGTTACCTATATTATTGGTAATTATTTATGGTATTTTCAGAATTCAGTTCAACAGGAATTTAAGAATGAAAAGAATGGAGGAAGGATATGTCTAAAAAGAAAACAAATAGAACTCTGATATATGTATTGTTGATCTTGCTGGCTGCAGTTGTGGTTAACCAGATCGTCAAATCAAAAAAGGGTGAGAGAACCTTCAAATCAGAACTTCTTTCATTTTCCGCCGACGATGTTAAAAGCTTAAGCATTTTCACGAAGAATAATAATTTTGAGGAGATGACTCTTACCAGAAACGGTGATGATTGGAGGATTGCTTTTGCGGGACAGGAATACTCAGCAGATGGTGATATGGCCAGTAACATGGCAAATGACCTGGGCAAATTGAAGGCAGATCGACTCGTTGCTAATAGCAAAGAGAAATGGGCTGATTTTAATGTAACAGACACTAGTGGTATTAGAGTTGTTGTAAATGGAGACAAAGATGTCATATGTGATGTATTTATTGGGAGGTTTGCCTATGATCAGAATACTCGCAAAGCAAGTACTTATGTGCGCTTAAATAATGAAAAAGATGTATATTCAGTTGAAGGTTACCTAAGTATGTTATTCAACCGTGATGTAAATGGTTTTAGAAATAAATCTTTGTTCAGAGGTAATCAGAATGATCTCACTAAACTAAGCTTCCTGTTCCCTGGAGACTCGGCTTTTACTCTTAGTAAAGTTGAAAATAAATGGATGATTGGTGATATGCCTGCTGATTCTGCAAAAACAGCTTCCTTTCTTAACGGAATATCCTATCTCGTAGGAACAGATTTTGTAGATGCTTTTGATACTAATGATCCTGATTTTCATAACTATTCCGTAAGCATTGATGGAAACAATATGACAACTGTAGTCATTTCAGGATACCGCAATGAGAGTGGAAATGCAGTTCTGATATCAAACCAAAACCCAGAAAGCATGATTGATGCATCCAATGATGGCTTGTTTGAAAAAGTGTTTTTAGGGCCCGGATATTTTGCCGGAATACAGAACTAGAAAATTATCTAAATATATGATTGGGGGGAAGATGGATTAATTCTAACTTCCCCCCTACTTTTAAGATACAAGTTGCAAGATAATTTAAATGGTTGGGAGGAAAGATGCAAAAGAAAGAGCGTTTTGAGAGGGTTATTGCTTGGTTCCAGGAGAACAGACCGGTTGCTGAGACAGAGCTTAGGTATACTGATCCATATGAATTATTGGTGGCAGTTGTTCTGTCTGCTCAGTGTACTGATAAGAGAGTCAATACTATTACACCCAAGTTTTTTGAACACTTCCCTACATTGGAAGCTTTGGCTGCTTCAAATCAGGAGGCTGTATTTGAACTTATCAAATCCTGCTCTTATCCAAATAATAAAGCTAAACACCTTGTGGCAGGTGCAAAAACCATCATGGAGCAGTTTGGAGGAGAAATACCTGATAATATTGATGATTTGCAAAAAATCCCTGGTGTAGGTAGAAAAACCGCAAATGTTATTGCTTCGGTAGCCTTTAATATACCTGCTATGGCAGTGGACACGCATGTTCATCGTGTATCTGCCAGGATAGGGCTCACAACAAACTCCAAGAATCCTTTAGAGACTGAAAAACAGTTAGTTAAATACATTCCCAAGGATCTCTTAAATATTGCGCACCACTGGTTGATACTTCATGGTCGATACATATGTATAGCCAGAAAACCAAAATGCCAGGAATGTGGTTTATACGAGTTGTGCAAATACGACAAGAAAACCAGCCCTATTGCCTAATTACCGATTGGTATCCAAACCTTCATCTTTCCAGCACCTCTATTACTCCAGGAATAATAAGGGATTGCTTTAAGACAAACGCTTCTACCTTCCTGCAGGCCTTGGAAATGAATAGCGCCAACACCTCCCAGAAGGTCTGCTTCATAATGATATTCAAGCGCTTGCGTTTGATCAATTTTTATGATATCTAAATCCACTCCCGGGTTATCTTCTTCTTCTATACAATAGATTATTGGCCCTCGTTGAAGGGCTAACTTACCAACATTTTCAAGGAGAGAATCAGACGACATTACCATCTTAGGAACCATCTCCCAGTCGACATCAAGCTGATCATCTTTACTCCATATCCTATTAATTGTTATATACTGTCCTTCGGTGTCATATTCTATATTCTCACCATTTAATTTCACGATAAAGGGTGTATTGCTGCAAGCAGTGTATGAATATAAGCTTGTTGGATGAGCAAATCCTTCAAACCAACCAGGTATCCTCAATTTAAGACTAAAAGGCGTTTTCCCTTTCTGTGCAATTTGCAAATTCACTTTTCCATCCCAAGGAAAGCCCGATACCATTTTAACATCTAAGACGTTCTTATCGAGATTAATTGTAGTTGAGCTAGATATATACTGATTAACAAAAAGTTCAGATTCATTCTTAGCATAAATATAAGCCGGCAGACTAGGCAGGAATCGGGTAACATTTCCCGGGCAGCATGATACTTCAAACCAAGGACTTCTCGTATAGCCCCCATCAGACTCCAAGGGATTTTGGTAAAAAAACCTGTCTCCTGACAAAGACACACCACTAAGCATCCCATTATAGAGCGTCTTTTCCAGAATATCCTGATATTGTGCTCCACCTGAATTCAGAAACATCCTGAAATTCCAGAAAATATTTCCTATCGACGCACATGTTTCTGTATAAGCCTCTTTATTGGGTAATTCAAATCTATCACCAAAAGCCTCAGTAGTGTGCCTGGATCCAATACCACCCGTGAGGTAAATTTTCGAACTAACGACGTCATTCCAAATACTGGAAATCGCATTTTGGTAAGCAAGCTCTCCGGTCAGAGCTGCTATATCAGCCATACCGGTATACATATAGACTGCCCGCACAGCGTGGCCGCAAGCTTCTGTCTGCTCTACAACAGGTTTATGATCCTGAAGGTAAACAGGATCATCATAGATCCTGAAAGGTGATGAATCGGGAAATGGTGGACTTATAAACCCTTTCCCGCGCTGATCCAGAAAGAACTTTCCAAGATCCAAATACTTATCATTTTTAGTTATATCATACAATTTCACCAGAGCTAACTCAATCTCCTGATGGCCGGGAATTCCACGCAGCTTATCCTCACCGAAAGTTTCACATAAAAAGTCGGCATTCTTTATTGCTACATCAAGGAATTCGCGTTTTCCAGTTGCCTTGTAATAGGCAATTGCAGCCTCATACATATGACCTGAGTTATATAGCTCATGACTGCTGTTCATCTGGCTCCATCTCTCCTTGCCACTACCAATGGGTGGATTCTCAGGATCTATAGTCCGACCCGAAAAAAGATAACCATCATCTTCCTGTGCTAGGGCTATCTCATGGATGAGTGAATCAGCGTATGTTTCCAGATCTTCATCAGGATAAATTTGTAAAGAATAAGCAACTCCCTCTAAAACTTTGAAAACATCTGTATCATTATACCTTTTCCCTTCGTGAGCACCTTCCATTCTTCCTGATGCTTTCAAAAAGTTATCCATTCTGCCCGTTTCTGATATCTTCTTAAGGGCAAAGGGAATTGTGACTTCTCTGTTTGTTTTAATTTTTTTCGACCAGAAAGTATCCTCTAGCTTAACTTTTTCGAAAGAAACCGCTTGTATTGGATATCCTGATTTTTCCTCTTTAGGGGAACAGGCACTAAGCAAAATCAATGAAATGAATAAAAGAAAAGTTGTCCTCATATAGCATATTTTGTATTGACAAAACTATACAATTTAAGATGAATTGTGAACTATTACTTTTCTTTCATTATGAGGTCTGCAAGTATTTTATAGGCTTCACGAAAAGGCACTCCACGCTGTACCATTTCATAAACTTTTTGAACACTATATAATTCATCTGTCATGGCATTTTTAAGGACATCCTCATTAACCTTTAATCCCTGCATCACGATATTGGATACTTCCAGACAGTCAAAAGTCGTTTTCAATCCATTCAACAATGGCTCCTTTGTTAATTGTATATCTCTATTATATCCTGATATCAAGTTTAGACTAGTGTTCTGGATCTGATTTTGATAAGCAATAAGCTGATGCACAGAAGATCTGATCAATTCCAATACATCAGGATTTTTTTTATGAGGCATTATTGAGGACCCCGTTGTCAAGCCATTATCGAGTGAGAAAAACTTAAAATCCGGAATTGTAAAAAGGATTATATCCGAAGCCCAACGATTTAGAGTAGTAAGAATATTGCTGCAAGCAAATAACACTGAGCTTTCGATCTTTCCACGACTATTTTGAGCGTACAATGGATTATCCATAGATCTCTTGAAACCTAGTTTCTCAGTAGAAATATCTCTATCGAGTGGAAAAGGGACACCAAAACCCGCACCTGTACCGAGGGGATTTTGATCAACCATTTCCATCACAGCATCAAGCAAGATAAGATCATCCGCCAGTGAGTCGGCAAATGCCAGTATCCACTTGCCAACAGAATAAGGCATGGCCTTTCGTGTATGTGTGAATCCTGGCATTGGCACCTTCTCATTTTCTTCGGAAAACGCTACAAATGTTGAATGAAGCTCTGTTACTTTCGACTTAATTTTACTCAATCTATCCTTTTGGAAAAGTCGTACAGCTGTAAGTATCTGGTCATTCCTGCTCCTTGCCGTATGTATCTTTTTACCAGTATCCCCAAGCTTTTCTGTCAGATGGTTCTCAATTGCAGTATGGCAATCTTCATCTGAGCTTTCAATTACAAAATCTCCTGATTTGTGTAAATCCCGGATATTTTCAAGCTCCGCAATCAATGCATCTTTCTCTGTAGCAGTTAAAACCTCTGCCTTTTCAAGGACTAAAGCATGAGCAATACTACCATCAATATCGAAAGGCAATAATTCCAAATCCAAAAATGGATCTTTGCCAACGGTAAATAATTCGATTGTCTTATCGGGAGAATATCCCTTTTCCCAAAGTTTCATAAACTGTAATTAAGAATTAATCAGGAACAACTGCTGGTCTCCATTCATAGGGGTATTTACGACCTAAAACAACGTGGTGAGCCTTCAAGCGAATAGCGTTAATATTAATGAATCCCTTTGTATCTGTTGCATCAAAACCTCCTTCAATTTCCATCGACGATAGATCCTGATCGTATAATGAGTAAGGGGAGAAGCGAGCTACTGGGTATGCATTTCCTTTGTATAGATCCATCGTTACTTCACCGCTAATTGCTTCCTGACTTTTGTTAAAAGCAGCCATCAGAAAGTCCATCTCTGGTGAGAACCAATGCCCATTGTATATCAATTCTGAGAATTTCGGAATGAGCATGTCCCTGAGATGCATGACCTCTTTGTCCATGGCAATTCCCTCAAGATCCCTGTGTGCCTGCCAAAGTAGAAAGCCGCCTGGGGTTTCATATACTCCTCTTGATTTAATCCCAATGTAGCGGTTTTCAACCATATCAAGTCGACCAATACCATTTTCTCCAGCTATCTTGTTAGCATACTCAAACAATGCGAGTGGTTCTGTAACTGAAAATCCGTCGCTTAAATTATCAATCTGTACAGGTGTTCCGTTTTCAAATGTCACCTTTATCTGAGTCGCTTTATCAGGAGCATCATAGGGAGATTTAGTCTTCGAGTACACTTCTTCGGGGCAAATAGATGCCGGATCTTCAAGAATTCCAGCCTCATGACTGATGTGTAACAAGTTATCGTCTTCAGAATATGATTTCTTAAGTGTTGCTGATACCGGAATATTATATTTTTCAGCATAATCAAGCATATCTGTTCTCCCTTTAAATGTTGCCATAAATTCAGGGTCCTTCCATGGGGCAATTATTTTAACATCAGGATAAAGAGCATAATAAGCAAACTCAAATCTTACCTGATCATTACCTTTACCGGTAGCACCATGAGATACATATTTAGTACCCTCCTTTATTGCTATCTCAACCTGCTTCTTAGCTATCAGTGGCCTTGCAATTGCGGTTCCCAATAGGTACCTGCCTTCATATAAGGCATTTCCCCTTAGAGCAGGATAAATATAGTCTTCAACTAATTCTTTCTTCAGGTCTTCTACATATACCTTAGAAGCTCCCAGTAAAAAGGCTTTTTTCTTTGCAGCCTCAAAATCATCATCTTGTCCAACATCAGCAACGTAACATATCACCTCAAAGCCTTTGTTGACTAACCATTTTAAAATCACAGAGGTATCCAGACCTCCGCTATACGCAAGCACTACTTTTTCCATTGTATAATTATTCAGTTTTTAGAATTTATTTTTTGCTTAGAATTGATCTTCGAGATGAAAACCTATATAATTTTATGCTGTAAGCCTTTGAAATACTTTGAAAAAGTACCCGCAAGAAGGTTTTTTGAAACTCCCTCCCTGGCAATGATTAAGATTGTATCGTCGCCAGCAATAGTACCCATAATTTCGGGTAGTTTCAGGCGATCGATGAAGTAGGCAACAGCATTTGCGAAACCCGGAATAGTTTTCAAAACACCTAACTGCCCAGAAAACTCTATAGACACAACACCTTCAATGTTATCTGGCATGGTAGGAACAGGAGCGCCTATCGACCCATCCTGAATTGTATACCTGAAATTACCTTTCTCATCGGCAATTTTTACAACCTTAAGATTCTTGAGATCCCTGGAGAGAGTTGCCTGAGTTACCAGACAACCCTCCTCTTTGAGATGCTGCTGAAGTTCCTCCTGATTTGAAATAGATTGAGAAGAAATTATCTCCTGGATCTTTATCAGTCTATCATATTTTGCCATAATGTATAATCTTGCAATTCGTGTGCATAATTATACATTTATTTTAGAACTACCAAATATGTTTTTACAAACTTTTCTTTTTATTTTCCTTCTTACTTTCTAAAGGAAGTCTTTCTGTCTTGAATCCCAATTCTTTAAAAGCTTTTTCAAGTTTTTCGGGACTTGTCTTTTTTGCTTTGTAATTAATAGTAACAGTTTTTGTTTCGAGATCAACAATCATATCCTTAACTCCTTTCTCAAAAGCAATATTCTTTTCAACCTTTGCCTTACAACTCTCACAGGTCATTGACACCCAATATTTAACTGTTTCATTTTTCTTTTGCTGTTTTTCCTGAGCGTTCGCAATATTGGTAAGAAATGAGATAGCAAGAACTAATAAAATGGTTTTTAGATTTTTCATGATTTTTTTAATTTTTGATTTTTGATTTCATTTATTTTATTCTGGTCTGCTTATTGCAAAGCGTATACCGATGTAAAATTTACGACCATCGACAGGGCCCCAAACCATTGATGCATCAAAATGCTCTCCGAAAGGATTGTCAGCTGCCAAAACTGGATTATCCTGCCTGAAGTCTGTCAGATTTTCTACGCCGGCATATATATCCCAGATTTTAAAATATTTAGTTATTTGAGCATTTAAAATTGTATAAGCAGGAGACTTTTCACCCCTCTGATAATTTACAGGATTATTTGCCGTGCTGGGCAAACGAGCTTCACCATTAAATTGTGCTGTAAAGTCAAATTGCCAC
>CAYUNU010000018.1:16400-19504 GCA_964446195.1 uncultured Porphyromonadaceae bacterium
ATTATAGTAAAAGCCGAAAATTCCGTATCCAGCTGGTATTCAAAAGGATTGTCGCTTGTCGATGGAATCCGTCCCGGTCCATTAATCTGCATAGTATAATCAAATTGCCACTTTTTTAAGGGCGTCATATATGAGATATTTACCAGGCCCTTATACTTACTTACAAGAGGTTTGATAATCAATTCGTTATTCCAGTCATATCTGACATCAGTATACCTGAAAGCAACTTTACTTTCTAAACCTCTTAACGGGTCAATGGACACTTCAACCTGGTAATTATTGGAAAACGATCTCCCATCCAGATTATAAAAACTCACCTCATCAACACTAGTATCAAGATCCATTATCACCTGGTTGATGAAGGATGTACGATAAGCCTCGACACTCATAGTCATTTGTCTGGGACCTGAACCAACATACTGAGTAAGGTTTATGCCGTAGTTCCAGGCTTCCTCTCTTTGAAAATCATCCTGTAAAACGATTCTCCGCGAGCTAGCCAGGAAGTGATTTTGCTCTGCAAGGACATGAGGTGTTCTAAAACCTTTTCCTGCTGACAGTCTTAGGGTAGAAGATCCGCCCAGATCATAACGGGCATGAAAACGAGGAGTAAACGCCAGTCCGTACAAACTACTCATATCTAACCGTATACCACCAAGTATCGTTACTCTGGGGTTTGGGTTAAAAGCATACTCTGTAAAAACACCCGGAACGGTCTCCTTAAAATCAAACTCCTGATCATTGAGCTTTTCCCCCAGATTGTCGTGCATAAGACTGAGACCACTGGTTAATTGGTGCATAGAATTATGGATATCTGTCTGGAACATTAGATTGATATAAATGTTTTGTTCCCGTGCATCATAGCTTCTCAAGCCAAAAAAAGATTCCTGTGTATGACTATTTATTGAGTATATACTACCGAAATTTGAATTATACTGATTATTAAACAAATAGGCCATTTTAACAAAAGCTTCATACCTTTCGGTTGTAATACCAATACCGTATGGATAATCGGGTCCAACATAAACATCAGGATCAGAAGTAAGTTGACCAGATGTACGTTTTTCATTAATCGCCTTGATTCCTGCCTGAAAGCGAACATGCTCAGACGCAAAAAACCAACGATTCAGAAAATTATACTGTCTTAAAAGTGGATGATCGAGAAACCCATCATTTTTATAATCATCTTCTTGACTGTTATCTTCGACGTGTGCGAGTATAAGTGTGCTAAGCCTGTCCCCTACATCCACTGATCCAACGATATTTGTCTCGCGTTTCCCGGCAGTATTAGCCAGAGCATTAAACAAGAATCTATCCGCCTTGTGAGGTTTTAAGTATTCAATATTTATCTGCCCTGTTATTGATTCATAACCATTTTTCACCGAGCTGGTTCCCTTTGAAACCTGTATGGATTCCATCCAGGTCCCTGGGATATATACCAAGCCATAAGGCATCGCCAGACCTCTCAGGTTCGGTATATTTTCTGTCAACATTTGAACATATTGACCATCCAGCCCGAGTAATCGAATCTGTTTGGCTCCTGTAGCAGCATTAGCATAGTAGGCATCAACTGATGCATTTGTTTCAAAGCTCTCAGCCAGGTTACAGCAAGCAGCCTTGCCCAACTCAACCCCTGTGATCCTCTCGGTTTGAATGGGATCTAATCTGACTATATGTGAGCCAACAGCTCTTTCTATTATTGTTACCTCGTCCAGATTCTCACCCGGAACCAGAAATATTTCAATATTGGCTGTTTCATTGTCAACAAGCAATGTATCCGGCTCATAGCCAACGTAGCTAAAAACCAGATGGATATAGTTTGCGGGTTGGATTAATTTAAAAGTCCCGTCTACATCTGTAATTGTACCAATGGCAGAACCCGCCCAATGCACATTGACACCCGGTAGTTTCAATCCTTTATCCTGATTTTTCTCAAACACTGTTCCTGCAACCATTTGTGCATGAACGGATAAGATAGGCACAACAAGTAAAATTAAATAAAGTAATACTGATTTATTTTTCATGTACATATATTCTAATAGTTAATAATAAAGTTGTTCTAAACACTTTAAAATCAACACAAGAATGTACAGTTAAGATCCAGGCCTGACCTGCTTATTGGGGGTGGTTTTTCGGGAATCCCTTTTTGGTGTTTGTATTGTCCCGGCAACACAGAGATGATGTAATATAGTATTCCTATTTCAGAAAGTTCTTTTTGCGGACTTTCAATTTTTTGCGTATCAAAAACCAGAATTGATGGAATATTGAGCTTGATGAATTCTGATGTGCAACATTCTCCATTCGAATCACAGCTTGATAAAGCATTGTAAGTATCATCAGACTCCTCCATGCAACAGCTGCCCATATCGTTCTCTGCTTCGGCATTCTCAATTGAGCAGGAAGAGCTACACATACAAAGCTTTTCATCAGCACAGCACGAACATTCCGAATTAAAAACATTAACTCCAATAGATCCGCTTAATACAGACAATAATGCTAATATGGATAGAAATACACGCATTTTATAATATCAAAGCAATTCATTATCTGGTAATTATGAAAATATTTTTTGTTAATAATATGGTAAAAATTTTTTGTATATTTTCTATACCCATAAGTCAGGCCTCAATTCTTGCAATATGTGTATATTTCGGATATGAAAATTGAAGTATCCAATGGGGAAATTATTGACAAGCTTACTATATTGGAGATCAAGCTTGATATGATTGCTGATTCCTCCAAACTATTGAACATTAAAAAAGAATATGACATTTTGCTACCAATAGCAGTTAAGCTTATCGACATGAACAATAGCTTGGTTAAGCAGCTGAAAACAATCAATTCAGAGTTATGGGAAATCGAGGATCAGATACGCGTACAAGAGAAGAAAAATGATTTTGGCCATGACTTTATTGAACTGGCTCGGCAGGTTTACCGAAAAAATGATGTCAGAGCCAGGCTAAAGAAAGAGATCAACGAATTCACAGGCTCTGATTTAACAGAAGAGAAATCTTACAAAGATTACTGATATGATACGAATTTTGGTAATCAGATTCTCCTCCATGGGTGATGTCCTTCTCACTGCCCCGGTACTCCGAGGTGCTCTT
>CAYUNU010000019.1:0-19169 GCA_964446195.1 uncultured Porphyromonadaceae bacterium
GGTGAAGTGCAAGTGTTGAGTATGGCGATTAAGGAGGGTGATGATTCGTATTGGATATTTATACCTGTGAGGCACAACGACTATCCTTTGCCAAATAGCAAGCAGTTGGCATGGCAGAAAGCAGAGATGGGGGCGGTTTTTCATTATGATCTTCATGTTTTTGATGGGGCTAAGTATGCACAAAACGGCGGAGGGGGAAATCGCACTAATCCTGTTGGGGATTACCAGATCTTTAACCCTGAGAAGCTGGATACTGATCAATGGATAAAAGCGGCTAAAGATGCAGGGTTTAAGTTTGCTATTCTCACGGCTACTCATGAAACAGGATTTGCCTTGTATCAATCGGATGTTAATCCTTACTGTTTAAAAGCGGTAAAATGGAGGGATGGTAAAGGTGATATTGTGAAAGATTTTGTTGAGTCGTGTCGTAAATATGATATCCAGCCCGGCATATATCTTGGGATACGATGGAATTCTTTTTTCGGGGTTCATGATTTCAAGGTGAATGGTGATGGGCAGTTTGGTGAAGCTCGACAAGCTTATTACAACAAGATGGTGGAGGGAATGCTTACTGAGATTTGCACACTTTATGGTGAGCTTTTTGAGATTTGGTTCGATGGTGGTGCCAGTCATCCTGCCTTAGGAGCTCCTGATGTTCTTCCTATTGTGCAAAAATTCCAACCAAACTGTCTGTTTTATCATAATAACCAGTATGCTGAGGCCAGGTGGGGCGGGTCGGAGTCGGGGACAGTGCCGTATCCCAGCTGGGCATCTTTTCCTTCATATTATTCACATGCAGGGGATACTGAGGCTGAGCTTTATCGTCTTCTCAAGCATGGTGATCCAGATGGTAAATACTGGATGCCGGCCATGTCTGATGCTCCTCTCAGGGGATATAATGGCAGGCATGAATGGTTTTGGGAACCTGGGGATGAGGAGCATATATTTCCCTTGGAACATCTTATGGAGATTTATAAAAAGTCGGTAGGGCACAATTCCACTCTAATCATGGGATTAACTCCCGATCCAGATGGTTTACTTCCTTATCCTGATGTAAAGAGACTGAAGGAGTGGGGTGATGAAATTCAAAAATGTTTTGGTACGCCTCTGGCTGTGGCTACGGGTAATGGGAGTTCTAATACTTATCAGATTACAATTCCTGATAATCGGTCTGCTAAGTATATTGTTATTCAGGAAGATATAGTTTTTGGGGAAAGGGTTAGGGAATATGTTGTTGAAGGAAGGATTTCGGGGAAGTGGGTGAAGATAGCAGATGGAAGCTGTATTGGTCATAAACGAATTATCGAAGTAGAAGAAAATCAGTATTCAAAAATCCGATTGAAGGTTAGTCGATCTATTGATAAGCCGAAGGTTTTGATGTTTGCAGCTTATTGATCAAAAAGTAATTTTTCCGGAAGTATTATAGAGAATCTAATTTTTTGATCTACGATTTTTCCGTTTTGCTTTTTTATTGCTTTTGTCTGAGGAGGGATACAAAAACTTTTTAATCCTGTTGGGGATATCTGTATTATCCATAAATCCGGTAAAGTTTTCTGCTCCGGGGCCAAAAGCATAAACAGGAACCATTATTCCTGTATGACTACCAGTGGTAAAGTCGCCCTTAACCATTCCGGTTTGAAGGTTACCATCCTCTATTGTTAACCCTCCGGTTTCATGATCTGCCGTTACAATAACCAGTGTTTCCTGATTTTTAGCGGCAAATTCCAGAACTATGCCAATAGTCTGATCAAAATCGTGCACTTCTTCAACAATCCAAGGGGTGTCATTTGCATGACCGGCCCAGTCGATTTGTGAGCCTTCGATCATCAGGAAGAAGCCATCAGGATCATTATCAAGAATATTAAGAGCAGTAGTTGTTGCCACGCAAAGCATATCTCCTCTTTCGGATCTTCGGGGTGTACCGTTTGGGGAAACGAGTCCTGCTAATTTTCCTTCTTCGATACCTGCTATTTCATCTATATCTGTTGAAATTTGGTATCCTTTTGATTTCAAATCATCAAGAAGATTTTCTCCATCCTTTCTTTCTGTGAAGAATTTGAGCCCACCTCCTATAAATACATCGATTCCGCTGTTAACAAAATCGCCGGCTATTTCCTCTTCCATATATCTTGTTGGCTGGTGTCCAACGAAAGAAGCTGGTGTTGCGTGGGTCACTGAGGAGGTAGAAACTACACCTGTAGCTTTACCATTCTCCTGGGCAATCTCCCTTATGTTTTTTAATTTTTCACCATTAGGATCAACGCCTATGAATGTGTAATTTGTCTTCTGACCTGTAGCCAATGCTGTTCCTGAGGCGGCTGATCCTGTAACATATTTGTTGGCTGCATAAGTTGTGGCAAAGCCAATATTTTTGAAGTTTTTGATATAAAGGTCACCTCCATTTGCAGTTAAACCTGCATAAGTCTGGGCTAGTCCCATACCATCTCCTATAAGAAGAATTACATTTTTAGGAGTCTTTTCTCTTCCGGTGTAGAAGTAGCTTGTTACCGGATAAAAATCTCTACCATGAAATATTTTTGCAGAATCTTTGGCTTCAACCTGCATGTAATTAGCTGATTGACCAAAAGATGGAGTGATGAATATGAAACTTAAAAATATAATTGCTAAAGCTGATAAATGGGGCTTGCAGTATTTTGAAATCATTTTATTTGATTTTAAAATGTTAATAAAACGGAAGGCCAAATATCGGGATTTATTAGAAATCTACCAATTCGCCAAGTCCCTTTGATTTAGCTTTTTCGTAAATATATTTGGCGGCATAAAGATCAAAGAGAGCCATTCCAACGGATTTATACAGGCTGGTTTTATGATGGTTGATTTTTATATATCCTTGAATAACAGCACTCAAGGTATGTATGTTTTTATGATTGATAAGTCCTTTTCTAATGGGGTGAATTAAGTCTCCTGATTCTTCAATAGCCATATTCACATCAATAAAATAATGTTCCAGCAGAGGATAAATCGAATCGGGTAGTTCAATCATCTCTGGTTTATATGATCCAATAGCGATAAAACTTTTGCCTTCGAGTAATTTTGGGTTATTTGGAAGTACGGGTGAAGTAGAGTTGGTTGCAGTAATAATAATCTCTGAGTTCTCACAAATTACCTCAGGTTCTTTAGCTACCTTGATTTCTATATTATTTAATTCTGATTTAAGCTTATCCACAAAGCTATTCAGATCTTTAAGGAATGGGTCGTATATATATACTTGTTTAATCGGACGATTATGACAGGCGAAAACAATTTGTTGGAAACCCTGAACACCGGCTCCGATAACACCAAGTGTACTGGCATCTTTTGGAGATGTGTGTCTAATTCCTGTTGAGCCAACCGCAGCGGTTCTCACTGAGGTAAGTTTGGCTCCATTTAGCAAGGCAAGAGGTTTGCCGCTTGATCCATCATTTAATATCACTGTTCCGTAAAGCACAGGATTACCATTTTTTGGGTTACCTGGAAAGAGGGATACCAGTTTTGTGCTGAAGTATTTCCCCTGGAAGGAAGGCATGGATAATAAAGTGTTACCATTAAAATCCATATGGGATCTGTCGGGCATGATAAAATTCTCCTCGGCGTAGGCTTTCATAGCCTCCTCCATCACATCGGTAAGTTCCACCGGGTTTGTTAGCTCGGCAATAGTTTTTTCGTTAATAATAAGCATGTTAATCGGTTTTGTTCCTGTCAAGGTATTTCTCAATATTTTTTGCTGTTTTTGTGATGGATAATCCTCCCAGGGCAGTACATCGGAGTTCTCTGGGGAGAGCTTTTCCTACGGCCAGCATTGTTTGAATACTTTCAGACAGGGGTATGAAGGCCTTTACTCCACCCAGGATTAAATTTGCTGATGTAAGGGCATTTGCTCCGGCTTGCACATTACGGCCCAGACAGGGTATTTCCACTCTGTTGGCCACAGGGTCACACACCAGTCCCATTATATTTTGTAGTGCCATGGATGCTGCATCGAGAGCTTGCTTAGCTGATCCACCAGCCAGACTTATCATTCCGGCAGCAGCCATTGCTGCTCCTGCTCCAGTTTCGGCCTGACAGCCTGCCACTTCTGCAGCAAATGTGGCTTCAGCGCTTATGAATACGCCTATCAGGCCAGCTGCTAGAAATGATTTAATGAGATCTTCTCGTTTCACCTTCATTTCTTCTGCCAGTCCTATCAGTGCTCCTGGCAGTCCTCCTGCTGAGCCTGCGGTTGGGGCCGCTACAATCACTTCCATAGCACTCTTGGCCTCCATTATGGCCATTGTATAGGCTGCCATTTTATCCAGAGGTCCTGCAGGTATTAGTTTACCTTTTTGGGATTGCTTTAGGAAGTAGGGTGATTGAGCGTGTGCAATTCTATCCTTATATTCAGTTCCTGAGAGTCCTTTATCGATTGAGAGCATAAGGATATCAAGAATACTATCCATCCTGGCGAAAACTTCTTCTGAAGTGATTGCTGATCTTTTGCATTCGTATTCTACGGCTAGATCTGCAATGTCCTTGTTTTCTAGCATGGGTAATTTTTCCAGATCTCCAGCGCAGCGAAAAGGTAGTAGCCTTCCTGTATAACCCATTGTTGGATAGACGGGCTTAAAGAATTTTATTAGGGCATCTGGGATATCTGGATCTTCCATTTTTGGATTGGCGACATTAAACTCGAGGAACAGCATTGTCTGGTCTTGTTTATGTACCATCTGGTGTTTGAAGATCGTTTTTATTATTTCGGCGGAAGACTCAATATTTTTCCACCATTTCAAGACATTTATTTTATCTCCAATTACTAGCAGACTTGGCAGATCCATTTGGGAGTTGCAGTCAAAACCTTGTATATTAGTGATTTCAATAATTCCTCCACCAACTGATAGGGCTGTTAATTCAAATACTTGCCCATTTTTCAATTCTATTTGACACAGGTAGGTATTTGGATGGTTTGCCGGATAATCACTTATAATGAATGATAAATTAAGTCCGGCTTCTTTCGCAAGTTCCAATGATTTTGGCAGATTTGGATCGCTCATGTCCAAACCCAATAAACCAGCTGCAAGGCCAATATCTGAGCCTTGTGTATGGTATGTGCTGGCTAGAGATCCATCAGGATGAAAAAGGAAATTCACCTTCAGGATTTTTGATTCTGCCAACTGTCGGATAATTGATCCAATCCTGTGCGAGCCAGCTGTATGAGAGCTAGATGGGCCGCGCATTACAGGCCCAATGACATCATTGAAAATTCCGGGAGGATTGTTAGTTTTCATGTTGGCTAAGATATATAAAGCTGTCAGAAATTATCTTAAACAATATTACAAACTTACATTGTTAGAGAAGACTGTTATTTTTTCTGGTTTGGATATCTTTTTGCAAATCCCTTGTTTATGCTGGTCTCCGTTTTTGCCATATAGCCTACCGATAAAACTCGTTCATTCGCCGAATGGTGTTTCCGTGATACGTTCCGGTTCAATATTTTTGATCCAAACTTTAATACTTAAATATCATGGAACGAATGGGACACGAGGTACGCAGAAATAGCAACACACGGAAGACGTGGGGCATTCTGCTTGTAATATTAGGTGGCTTTTTGATTGCAAATTCTTTCGATCTGCTGCCGTACAGATTAAAAGATATTCTTTGGTCATGGGAGATGTTGTTAATAGTAATTGGTGTTTTCTCTTTGGTTAATAATCAGAGCAAGGTAATAGGCTTGGTTTTGATATCACTTGGAGGGTTTTTTCTCATTGACAATTACTGGGATTTCCCATACTATGTTAGGAAGGCTTTTTGGCCATCAGTTGTCGTTGTTGTTGGGTTATATCTTATTTTGAGTCCTCCCAAATATTTTAAAAGTCGCAAGGATAGGAATAAGGAGGATTCGCGGGATTTTATTGATGAGGTGTCCATCTTTGGTGGTGGAGAACGCATGGTCACCTCTAATGAATTTAAGGGTGGCAAGATCACCAGTATTTTTGGTGGAAGCAAAATTAATCTGATGAATTCGCAATTAGCAGTGGGTGAGAATATTCTTGACACCTTTAGTTGTTTTGGTGGTACAACGATAATAGTTCCGGCTGGTTGGAATGTCAGGGTAGAGGTAGCATCCATTTTTGGTGGTTTTTCAGATAAGAGGGAGAGGATGCCCAATCTTGTTTTTGATCAGGAAAGAGTCCTTATCATAAAGGGATTAGCTATCTTTGGAGGAGGAGAAGTAAAATCATTTGGCCTCTAGTAATGCAAAATCCCTTTCTAGAAAGAAAATCATATAGTCTTGCATACGGCATCGCATGGATCCTGGTAATTGGGATCCATGTGTCTGTTTTATACTTTTTTTCTGATCAAGAGCTTGTTAATTCAATAGCAGACAGTCTGGTTTTCAATTTGCTGTTTGCTATTGTGGGTTTAAGTATTTGGTTTGCTGTGAGATATTACGATAGTACACGTAGCAATCTTTTGGACACTTTTCTCTATCATTTGGGTACGGCAGCTCTGGCTCTGGCTTTATGGATGGGAATGAGTTATTTGATCATGAGATATTTGTTTTCGGGATTATTGGATTATCACGATTTTCTGGATGATTCGATGCCTTGGAGAGCTATCAGTGGTCTTTTTCTGTATTCAATAATGGTAATGATATACCACCTTTACATCACCCAGGAAGATCGTAAGGCACGCATCAGAAAAGAAGGTGAGTTACAGGTTCAGGTTAGGGAAGCTGAGATCGACAGGTTGAAATCGCAAATTAATCCTCATTTTCTTTTTAACAGTTTAAATTCGATAGCCTCACTTACGCTTGACAGGCCTGAAGAGGCAAGGGAAATGATAGTAAAGCTAAGTAGCTTCCTTAGATCTTCATTAGAGTACAAGGAAAATGAACTTACCGAGCTTAGTGAGGAATTGGAGCATGTGAGGCAGTATCTTGAAATTGAGAAGATACGCTTTGGTGAAAAGCTCTTGTTCAAATTTGAATTAGACGATAAATGTGAAAAGTGCCTTGTTCCAAATATGATTCTACAGCCTTTATATGAAAATTCCATTAAACACGGGGTTTATGAAAGTACGGAAGCGGTTGAGATTCTTACCAGGGCTACATTGGAGTCGAAGCAACTTATCTTAACCATAAGCAATGATTATGATCCTGATATGCCATCAAGGAAAGGCAAGGGGATAGGTTTGCAGAACGTACATAACAGACTTCAATTGATTTATCAGTCTTCTAATTTATTGAGGTTGAGTAAGAAAGGGAGTCGTTTCACAGCAGAAATTATTATACCACAAAAATAGGTCATCATGGGAATCAGGACAATTATTATTGATGATGAGCAGCATGCACGAAAGCTTATCCGGACTTATCTTGGCAAGCATCAGGAAATTGAAATAATAGCTGAATGCGAGAATGGTTTTGAAGGTCTGAAGGCCATTCAGGAGCACAAGCCTGATTTACTTTTTTTAGATATTCAAATGCCAAAGATTACAGGTTTTGAGATGATTGAATTGTTGGATGAGACGCCAGTAATAATATTCTCTACTGCCTATGATGAATATGCCATAAAGGCATTTGAGCTGAACACTGCGGATTATTTGCTTAAGCCCTATGGTGAAGACAGGTTTGCGAAAGCTGTTAAAAAGGCTATTGAGCGGGTTGGTGAGAGTAGAGAAAAGGCGGAAGATACTGGGGTTGACCCAATTATTGAATCCCACCAGGAGGCCAGAGGGAGCATTGATCGTGTAGTAGTCAGGAGTGGGAATAAGATCAAGGTTATACCCATAGAACAGATTGAGTCGATTGAGGCCTATGATGATTATGTAAATATTCACACCGATGAAGGGAGATTCCTTAAGCAGCAGAGAATGAGCTATTATGAGAAGCATTTGAATAGTAAGGAATTTGCAAGAGTACATCGCTCCCACATCGTTCGGCTTAGTAGGATAGTTCAGATTGAGCCTTATGGAAAAGAAAGTAAAGTGCTTCTTTTAAAATCAGGAATGAAAATTAAGGTTAGTCGAAGTGGCTTGAAGGTGTTAAAGGAGAAGCTTGGAATATAATCAGTACGATCTTACAACTTGCAACTTGTATCTCGCATCTTATTATTCATTATATTCTGTTAACTTGTGTTAAGTTCCTGATGCATAATAATAAATTGGGTTAATTTTGAAAGATGCAAAGGAAGCTTCGATATGTTTTATTATCCACCATTATTGCTATTGTGGGTATACTTATCTTCCAGGTATACTGGGTTATCACCACCTATGACAGCCAGTCTACTTCGTTTAAGGTTGAGGTTAATTCTGCGATGGAGGATGTTCTCAATGAGGAAATCCGGGATATAACTCTAAGCAAATATTTCAGTCGGCCTGCCTTTATAAAAGATTCTATCAGGGATTTGAATATTGGAAATGTAGTAGATGGGAGCAGAACGGATACTCGTAAGCCTATTGAAGGAAGTGCCCGGAAGTTAGAGGAAAACTGGGTTATAAGTAATGATAGCATAATAATATGGGGGGAGGCGGAGTATCAATCTTTGACTTATGAGTATAGTGGTGATCCGGGTGAATTTGTTATTGATGGAGACGAAGCTGATAAATTGTTTAATATTGTTGTTAGCAGTTTGATGGTTCACAGGCCTGACCTCACTAATCTTGAAGGGCGGTACAAGGCTGAGTTAAAGAAAAGGAATATTGATGCAAGCTTTTACCTGGCATATCTTCAGGATAATCATCTTTTTGATTTAACCGGAACGGATCCGGCTGTTTTTAAAAATGCACAAGTAGTGCAGAATATTCCTGGTAGGGATTTTGATAAAGGTCAGATTTTGGCTTTTTTCCCGGATACAAGGACTTTTCTGATAAAAAACATGTGGTTGACCATTTTGGCATCCATGATACTTTTGGTTTTGGTTGCCGGAAGTTTTATTTTCATGTTGCAAACGATTTTCAAACAGAAGAAAGTGTCGGAGATTAAGAATGATTTTATCAATAACATGACACATGAGTTTAAGACCCCTATAGCAACTGTGTCGGCGGCTATGGAAGCTATGGTAAGTTTTGATGCTCTAAAAGATCAGGAAAAAACAAATAGGTATATTGATATTTCGCAAAAGGAGTTGGGTCGGCTTTCTGGCCTTGTTGAGAAGATTCTGAGTATCAGTGCTGATGAGCGTAAAACATTGATTCTTAACAAAGAGACTTTTAATCTTAGTAGTCTGATCAGTGAGACAGCACAGCAATATATTTTAAAAGGAAATGGAAATGTTAGCATTGATTTTGATTCGGAGTCCACGGCATATATAAATGCCGACCGGATGCATTTTCAGAATATTATAAATAATCTGCTTGATAATTCGGTGAAGTATTCGCAAGGTCAGAGCCGGATCAGCATTAAATGTTTAAGGCAGGCTGAGTATGTTGTATTTAGTGTAAAAGATGATGGTATAGGAATCTCCAAAGAGCAGCAAAAGCATATCTTTGATAAGTTTTACCGTGTACCAACCGGCGATCTTCATGCCGTTAAGGGCTTTGGTTTGGGATTGAGTTACGTTAAACAAATCGTTGAGCTTCACAAGGGGACTATTGGGGTTAATAGTCAGCCCGGACAAGGAACAGAATTCACAATAGCAATACCTGATATCCATGAGTAAAAATAAGATTCTTTTTGTTGAAGATGAACTTTCGCTGGGTTTGATAGTGAAAGAGAGCCTTGAGACCAGAGGCTTTGAAGTGAACTACAGTCAGGATGGCCGTAGTGGTCTAAATTCATTTAAAGAGTACAAACCTGACATATGTTTACTAGACATTATGTTGCCCATCAAAGATGGATTTACTCTGGCTCAGGAAATCAGGAAGTTGGATGCGAGGGTTCCGATAATATTTATAACTGCCAGATCTCAAACTCCGGATGTGGTGAAGGGATTTGAGATTGGTGCGAATGATTATATTAAGAAGCCCTTTAGTATGGAGGAGCTTGTTGTTCGCATAAAAGCTCGCCTCTCGGATAATTCGGGCCTGGTGGAAAAACAGGATTCTCAAAAGAACTTTCTCATCGGGAAGTATCATTTTAACTATGACAAGCAGGTTTTGGATTTTCAGGGTAGGGAAAAGAAGCTTACCCACAGAGAGGCTGAGATACTCCGACTTTTGTGCCTCAAGCGTAATGAAGTTTTGGAAAGAAGTTTGGTCTTAGATAAAGTATGGGGTGATGATAACTTCTTTAATGCCAGGTCGATGGATGTTTTTATCACTAAGCTAAGGAAATATCTTTCTGAAGATCCCGAAGTAGAGATTCTGAATGTTCGGGGAATTGGATACAAGATTATATACTAGGGCTTAAGTTTTTTAACTCATAACTCATAACTATTTATCAGCTGTTTATTGCGTCGAACATTGCTACTATGTTTTGTGGAGGTACATCCGGTAGTATGTTATGTACAGTATTGAATACGAATCCTCCTCCGGGGGCAAATGTATCCACTCTTTTTTTAACCTGGTCTATCACCTGTTGTGGTGTTCCGTTATTGAGGACGGTACGGGTATCTATTCCTCCTCCCCAGAATGTAATATCTTTACCAAACTCCTTTTTTAATCTTTCGGGTTCCATTTGGTATGCATTTGTTTGCACCGGGTTGAAGATTTCGAATCCTGCCTCGATCAGATCAGGCATTAGCTGATATATTGATCCGCACGAGTGAAGGAAGGTATGCATATTAGTATTTTTGTGGACATAATCGCACAATTTGCTGTGTGAAGGCTTGAATATCTTGCGATATATTTCAGGAGCCATGAAAGGCCCGCTATCCATGCCCAGGTCATCCCCAAAGGTTACAATATCGATTATATCACCTACAGCTGTGCAGATCTTTTCAAGTTTTGCCATGTGTCTTTCCATCAGTGCATCTACCAGTTTTTCCACATTGTATGGATCGGCATAAACATCCATCAGGAAATTATCCAGTCGTCTGAGAAATGTCCCCCATTCAAAGAGGTTGCACCCCGCACTCATCATGATGGCTTTATCTGTTGAATTTCTGAGTGCAATAGCTTTGGTGCGAAGGTCATCCCAGTAATCTGGTGTGTCGGCAAAATTCCAGGGAGCTGCAGGCATAGATGCCCATAAGCTGGTTTTCATTGCAGAATCGAGATCATCATAATTATTTGGAAAGCCATCAAGATATGGGAAATAAGTTCCATCAAAAAATGATGCTCCTTTTGGTTTACGGGCAATCATAAGGTCGTTGAGGTAATATTCCCACGACTGTTCCCCGGTTTTCTTTGGTTGAAAGAAGTTTGGATAATAAGCTTTGATTTCTGGGGTGAGGTCGAACTCATACCAATAATCATCACCCATATCGAAAGCTCTACCGAGAGGAATACTGTCGATACCAAAACGCTCTAAGATTATATCTTCTGGAAGGGCAAGCTCCTGTACAGTATCAAAGATTCTTGTGCGACCGTTTTTGTTATTCAGGTATTTATTCAGATTGTGATAAGCTACAGCAGAGATGCCAGAGCTTCTCATAGAACCCAGATCAATAGGTACTTGGTCTGGCTCCTGATGATTAATAGCGGCCAGTACTCTTTCTCGTGAAGTCATGTTGTAATAAACTTAATTCTAGGTAATTGGATTTTGATCTGACGAGCTATTTACTTTTTTAGAATATCGCCCATCACTTTTACTGCTTCATAAAGGTAAATATCTTTCCCCAGTTCATCAATCATTCTCTCGGTTCTTTCTGCTTTAGCGGTATCTGTTTTTAGTGTTTCGGCATCGCTTAGCAAACTGGTGAGGTCCATTCCTGTAGTCTCCTTCATCAGATTTTCATATTTCTTGACTTCCTTTTTCTGATCTTGAAGCATTTCCATGTAGTTATCTAGTTTTAAAGAGAAAACAGTATGATCGAAATCTTTTTTAAGTCGACTAGCATTTTCGGTGATCAGTTTAAAATCTTTGTTTTTTGAGACACGATTCTGGCTAATTTTTTGAAGTTTTTCAATATCATAACCGTTATCCCATTTAGCAAAATTCACAGGATCAATTTCATCCCAAGCCAGGGCATATTCCTGTTCTTTTTCTCCAATATCCAGATATTGATATGAGTCGGGAAGAATAACATCAGGAATAACTCCTTTTAGTTGAGTTGTATTCCCATTTATTCTGTAATATTTCTGGACAGTAAGTGAAAGAGCTCCAAAAGGTTTGAGGTCGTTGAGTTTTGGGGGAATGAAATCATCTAGATCAGTAACCCTTTGTACAGTACCTTTACCAAAAGTAGAGGCGCTTCCGACGATTATTCCTCTCTGGTAATCTTGTATTGCAGCTGCGAATATTTCGGAAGCTGAGGCACTCGAAAAGTTTGTCATTACAACAAGTGGGCCGTCATATTGTATTGTTTTATCCTCATCATCGAGTATATATGGCTTTCCTACTCGTGTTTTAACCTGTACGACGGGTCCTTTTTCAATAAACAGTCCTGCCATTTTAACCACTTCTGGCAGGGATCCCCCACCATTATTTCTTAGGTCGATAATCACACCCTCAACTCCATCCTTTTTTAAATTTTCGAGTTCGGCTTCAACATCATCAGCACAATGTCTACCATTTTTATCCTGAAAGTCGATATAGAATTTTGGGAGATTAATGTAACCTATTTTCTTGTTTATGCCTTTTTTATCTGTAATAATAAGAGAAGAAGCATATGTTTCCTCCATAATAACTACATCACGGACCAAGCTTATTTCCTCGATAGTCCCGTCTATTTTTTTCAATGTTAGTCTTACTTTGGTAGTCTTAGGACCTTTGATAAGCTCTACTGCTTTTTCCATTTTCATGTCAAGGATATCGACTGCAGGTTCATCTCCCTGGGCCACCTTCATTATAAGATCTCCCACTACCATTTTTTTGCTCCTCCAGGAGGGGCTGCCAGGAAACATGTCAACTACGGTTAGGTATCCTTGTTTCTGACGTAAAGTTGCGCCAATACCTTCGTATTTGCCGGCCATATTAACATCGAAACGGGCTTTGTCTCTTGGTGGCATATATACAGAATGAGGATCAAAAGATGAGATCAGGGCATTGAGGTATACTGATTGACGATCATCGCGATCCATCTGTTTTACTCTGTCATACCAATCTTGATAGTTATCCAGGATACCTTTTCTGGCTTCAGCTTCGAGGGTTTCTATCGATTTTATTTTAACTGTATCAGATTTTTTGGATGCATCTTCCTGCATGTCAAGGTTAGCAGCAACCCGTGCTACGACCTGAAGCTTGAGCGATTTCCTCCATATTTCCCCTAGTTCTTTCTTGTTGGTAGCAAAACTGGCGTGTTCAGGATCAGTATCTATGCTCTCATTTTTATTAAGATCGAATGGTTTATCAAGATATTTCTCGAAATATTCATTTGTTTCCAGGAGTCTTTCATGAATTAAGTCTGAAGAAAGGTTGAAGAAATCGAATTTTTTTGCTTCTATCTGATCATCAATATCATGTTGATAATTTTTAAATTTTTCTACATCACCTTCAAGTAAATATCTCTTGTTAAAGTCGAGTCGCTCCAGATAAATATTAAAAATTCGCTCAGACAGTTCATCATCCATTTTCAGGGGTTGATAATGTCTTATTTTTAAAAACTGAGTTATTGCATCAGTCAGAAAAATTTCTTTTTTATTTACAGCATTAAGTGAAAATGACAAAAAGACCGTGATTGTCAGGATGACTGCTCCAACTGCCCAAAATTTTCTTTTCATATTTTATTTATTCGTTTCCTCTGTTCTTCAAAAATGGTGCCTTAGTTTAAAATCTATTTTTCGAAAGGTAAAAAACCTAGTCTGTCGAATTTAGATATTAACACTTTAACGAGGTATTTATTTTCCAGATTTAGAGCATATTTTCTTGAATTTTCTTCGAGGTTAACAAGCATTTCTTTTTCTTTTAGCCATTTCAGCATTTTTGATATTTCTGATGGGTGTTTTCCTGGAAAATAAAGCCTTATGTCAGCAGCCTGAAACACTTGTTTATCAAGAGCAATATCAATAATAAGTCGATCGTGGTCTGTAAAAATTCTATCAAATAGAGGGTGTTTGAAGGCTGGTATGAGGACTTCCTCCTTAAAGAAACTGTAATTTGTTAATTGATCCATTTGGAACATTGCATCTCTCAAGCCTTCCAGGGAAAATTCGATCCAATTATTGAGATCCTTCTCGTTACCAGAATCAGCTTTTCTTATAAGGTCGAGGTATTTCTCTGAATCTCTGGCAATACCCAGACTTGAATTCAGGATTCTTCCATAGGTGCCGCCAAAACCTTGCTTTCTAAGTAAAAGAAAGGTTAATAGTCTTGCCATCAGTCCATTGGCTTCATAAAAAGGATGGATCCATGAAAATTTCTGATGCGCATAAACTGTTTTTACAGCATCATACTTAGGAGAGTAGTTCTTATTCAGAAAAGCAATTAGCTTTTCCATGTAGGGTTCTACCATTTGTATCGACGGGGCGTGGCTAGGGCCCAGGCTTGGACGTGCATCACAGCGACGATACTCTCCGGCATGCCTTGAACTTTCCTTAGTGATTCCATCTCTTATTAGCTTATGTGTGCTTTTAAAATAACCTTGAAAAAGCAAAGTATTATCAAACTTTTCATCAATAAGGGCCATAGCTTGCGCAACTCTGTCTATTTCAACTGTTTTTCGACCCTTGGTTTCAGGATCTTCTTCTCTGGATTCCAGAAATTTCGTCAAGCCTGTTTTGTTTCCATCTATTCGGGTAGAACCCAAAGCGTCGAGGCTCCAGAAGATTCTTCTCAGTTGGTCGAACAGGATTATATCTGTTGAAACGACCAATTCTCGTCTCCTGAGAAATTCAAGATCCATTATAAGATCTGTAGTTTTTCCGTTAAATGCCGGTTCCGGCATTTTGAATCCCGTGTATTTTACTCTTGGGCTCATAATGTTATAATTGATATTGAAATTTTTTTCACCTTGGGACCAGATTGTTTACATTTTCTGCCCTTTAATTAAGGTTCTGAGCAATAAAAAAATGAAGTTTATCTTCCTGCATAATCCCGGTTAAAATTATATAAATTTTAATTATTTTGCTTATTTGACATGTTTTTTTAAAAAAAACTACAGATATAATTTGTAGTTTGGTTGTCAATTATAGCAAATACGCTTATTTGCTTGGTATTTGCTGATAGTTAAAAAAAGTTAATTCAATAAAGCCATAGTGAGTCTACTATTCTATTAATATTAAATTGCGTGCTGTGAATTTTCCTAATAATTAAAAAGGAGGTTATTGTGAATAAAACGTTAAAAAGCCTGATTAAGCATGGATTTGTAGTCTTTGTTACTTTTCTTTTTGCTGGGGCATTTTGTATTAATCAAAGCACTTATGCTCAGGATGGCAAGGAGTACTTGAATTATGAACTTCTTCAATCGAGTCTTAAAGCACTGGTTAAGTCGAATTCCAGTATAGCTGCTATTGAATCGATAGGCAAAACAAATGAAGGTCGTGATATTTGGCTTGTAACGATTGCCAACAATTCAGGAATACCTATAAGTGAAAGGCCTGGATTACTGGTGAGTGCAAATTTGGAGGGAGATCATTTGGTTGGTTCAGAATTGGCTATGAGGAGTATGGCATATCTTTTAAATAACTATTCCTCGGATGAGGCTGTTAAAAAGGTTTTGGATGAACATGTTGTTTATTTTTTGCCAAGAATTAATCCTGATGGTGCAGAGAAGAACTTCCAAGGTTTTGTTGCGGGTATTAAAACGAATTCAACTCCCTATGATGGTGATAATGATGGGCGAATGGATGAGGATGGGCCTGATGATTTGAATGGGGATGGCCTTATAAGTTTCTTAAGGGTTAAAGATCCCAATGGATTATATATGTTGGATGATGAAAATCCAGCGCTATTAAAAAGGGCAGACCCCGTAAAAGGTGAGAGAGGCGAATATTCCATTTACTGGGAAGGGTTTGATAATGATAAGGATGGCTTCATTAATGAAGATCCGGTTGGCGGTGTAGATATCAACAGAAATTTCCAGCATGCATACCCATATAATGAGTCTGATGCAGGTATTCATATGGTCAGTGAAAAGGAGACCAGAGCTGTTTTGGATTGGATGTTGACTAATAAAAATATTGCTATTATGCTGTCTTTCACTGAGTCAGACAATCTTATATCAGCTCCAGGTTCGGGGGGCGAACTTTCTTCTGATAAGGAATTATCTCTAATTAAGATTGCGCAAGCCAGTTTTGCAGGAGCATCCAGGGTAGGGATGATTTCTACAGGACGAGGATATGGAATGGGAATGTATGGAGGCATGCGTTTTTCTCGTCAGGGACAGGATCAAGAGCAGGCTGGTTCGGGCAGATCGTCGAGGGCTGCACGAAAGCCGGCCACAACTATTAATAGAGAAGATCAGGATTATTTCGCTTTGTTCAGCAAAAAGTACAAGGAGATAACTGGCATTGAGACTCAGCCTCCTGTTAGGAAGCCTGAGGGAGCTATGTTTGAGTATGGATATTACCAATATGGTGTCCCTTCCTTATCGACTCCAGGCTGGGGTATGGATATGGCCAAGGATACAACTGAGAGGGAAGAGTCTGCAGGCCGTCCCTCAGCAGGAAGAAGAGGCCAGTCGATGCGTGGAGGAGGAGCTGCGATGTCTGGTGGAGGACAAGGAGCAGATGCCACTATCTTTAAATGGCTGGAGGAAAATAATCCTGATGGAATTGTTGCGTGGCAATCTGTTGATCATCCTGATTTTGAAGAGGCAGAAGTTGGTGGCTTTAATCTTATGGATTTAGTGAATCCACCTATGGAGATCTTGGATAAGCTTGGCGAAAAGCATGGTGAGTTCATTGTTTATCTTTCGTCTCTTTATCCTGATGTTAATATTGCGGAAACTGAGGTTATTAACCATGGTGGAGGTATTTTCAGAATCAAGGCTGAGATTGAGAACTCCGGTTTTCTTCCAACAGCTCTGGCGCAGGGAGTGGCATCCAGGGGAGTAAAACCAACAATGGTGCAACTCGGTGTTGATCCGGAGGCTATCATGTCTGGCAGTGGTAAAACAAACTATATTCAGCAACTCGAAGGATCAGGGAAGAGGCAGCAGTATGAGTGGCTGATCAAGGGTAAATCAGGAGATAAGATTGAGCTAAAGGTTGTTGCACAAAAAGGTGGCAGCGATACTGTTACAATAGTTTTGAAATAGTAGAGACAGAAATAGTAAAATCTTAAAAAACAGAAAAAATGAAAACAATTACAAGATTTATATTAAGCCTGGCTCTGATAATTTCCGGATTGAGCCTTGTCCCATGCGGTGCAAATTCTCAGGAGTATTCATCTGATCCTCAGTTTAAGGTGAAGATTGATTTTAACCGTTGGCACGATGTTTATGAGCTGTATGATGACATGCGGCGTTTGGAGAAAGCCTATCCGGAGTTCCTAACTATGGAGTCGATAGGTAAGTCTTATAATGGACTGGACATAATGGTTATGAAAATTAATAACTCAAAAACAGGAAAAGAGTTAGAAAAAGCAGCGATGCAAATTGAGGCTAATATTCATGGTAATGAAATTCAGGGAGGAGAAGTTTGTCTCTACACCATTTGGTATTTAATGGAGAATTACGGAAGAATAGATAAGATTACCCGCTTAGTTGATGAGAGAGTGTTTTATATTTTCCCGACTGTTAATCCTGATGGGCGACAGTATTTTATGGATAAAGATGGTGGTGGAGCACGAACTAGTCAGTTCCCTGTTGATGATGATAATGATGGTTTATATGATGAAGATCCCGCCAATGATTTAAATGGCAATGGTGTTATAGAGCAGATACGTAAGTATGTGCCTGGTGAGGGCAATTATAAGCTTAATCTGGAAGATCCACGTTTTATGGAGCCTGTGGCTGAGGGTGAAGTAGGTGATTATATTTTGCTTGGATCTGAGGGGATTGATGATGATAATGACGGGAGGGTTAACGAAGATGGTCCTGGTAGTTATGATCCTAACAGGAACTGGGGTAGTAATTGGCAGCCTAACTACATTCAGGGAGGAGCGATGGATTATCCATTCCAATTACCTGAAACAAGGGCTATGAATGATTTTATGATTGCCCATCCGAATATTGCCGGTTTACAGAGTTATCATAATACCGGTGGAATGATATTGAGAGGACCGGGAGCCGAATCATCAGGGGAGTATCCACGTTCCGACGTTAGTTTTTACGATGTATTAGGAAAGAATGGAGCCAGGATGCTACCTTTCTACAGATATATTGTTATTTGGAGTGGTTTATATACTGTTTATGGTGGATCAATTGATTGGGCTAATGATGGTTTAGGTATACCATCCTTTTCTAATGAGTTATGGAATGGTGGTTCTCAGTATTTTACAAGTCCTGAATTACAGAAAGAGATGCAAGATGATAACAGTCCGATTTCCAGATCAAAAAGCAGGTATTTTTTTGATGATCATCTTGAGTTTGGTGATCAGTATGTTGAATGGACCTCATTTGATCATCCCGAATATGGTGAAGTTGAGATGGGAGGACGATGGAAAAAAACTCAGGGCCGGTTGCCACCACGTTTCATGAATGAGGAATTGTGCCACAGAAATATGGCCTTCACCTTGTATCAGGCTGATGAAATGCCAATGATGGAAATGGGTGAAACTAGTGTCAAAAAAGTTTCGGGTGATGTATTCAGGGTATGGGTTGATATAAAAAATCCTAAAGTAACGCCTACTATCATGGCCCGGGCTGCGCAGAACAATGTAGTACGTCCAGATCTTATTACCCTCAATGGTAATGTTGAAGTTATTTCTGCCAGCTGGATAAACGATAAAATTACTCATGATTTCACAAACCCCATCACTGAGTTAATCGACCAGAAAGATCTTAAGAGATTGATCATTAGGAATGGTCACCCTGGTAATACTACCAGAACGCTTCAGTATTTAGTGAAGGGATCAGGAAATATCACTATAAACTATGATAGTGTAAAAGGAGGAAAAGTAAGTACAAATATAAAGTTGAATTAAATAAAAAACTTATAGTTTTGCGCTCTTAAGTGTGATACTCACACACTCATTTCGGGATGTAGCGCAGTCCGGTAGCGTACTTCGTTCGGGACGAAGGGGTCGCAGGTTCAAATCCTGTCATCCCGACAAT